>JBOGJG010000417.1:0-2909 GCA_050747825.1 Acidobacteriota bacterium
GTTGTAGGCTTCACCATTGTGCGGATCCAGCTTAATCGCCTTCCGGTAGGCTTCGGCGGCCAGCCCATATTCACCCTGCTCGTGGTATTGCCGAGCCTGCTGAAGCTGCTGCATGAGCGGCCCGCCCACCTTAAACTCAGTCCGTCTTTCTTTTCTTTCTCCCGAAACTTTGTCCTGCACTCGAGCGATAAACTGGTAATGACCTGGAGCCAGATGGCGGAGCGAGAACAGCTTGGTGATTACGATACGGTTTCCCAGATTGCGAATAGTCGTCTCCGATTGGGGGAGTGCCTGGGGACTGGAATCGATAACCCGACCGTCGCTTCGGATGACAAAATCAACCTCGATCACAGGTTCATTCCTTTGCGAGTCAAGGGCCGCATTATAGGCTTCCAGATATATTCCAAAATATCCTTTATGCGGGAATTCCCCGTCCACATTCGGGTAAATCTCATAGCCGGAGAGAGTGTAGCGCCTCTCAGCGTCAGCCAGTCGGATCTTATCTGCCAGTATGAGACTGCTCAGGCTCAGCTCCTCAGAGGAAAATTCTGGTACCAGGAAAGCTTTTTCAACCATTCCTACTCGTTTATTCTGCGTATCTTCCGCAACCATGGTTAGTTTGAAGCGTCCTGGACCCTGGATCGGAATCGATTTTTGGTAAACGATTTCCTGTTCCGCTTGTGGATCCACTTCAACTTGATCTTCGAATTCATAGATGATTCGGTGGGTGAGGTTTTCCACCCTGCCATAGATCCTCAAATCAGCAGGAGGAAGCTGGAGGGTAACGGGAATCAGGCTCAGATCGCCGGCGACTCGAAGAAGGTGAACGGCCACCTCTAACGGTACTTGATTGTAATGGATCCGGGTTGAGACCAGAGCCTGCAGATCCTTGTAACGAATCTGAGGGGGCTTCTGCAAGAGAGATTTCTGGAGGAGCTTTTCAAATGGTTGATTATCGTATTCAGGAACATAGAATTGCCCTCGATACTTCTGCTCGAGATCTCCGTAATATCGCTGCTGCAGGCGTTTGGCTTTGCTGGTCAGGCCCAGGGACTCCGCCTGAGTGAGGCCCAAGCCTGGGACGTACAACAGGGCGTCCTTTTCCATCTCGTCACGCGCCACCGTGTACAATCCGCCCCCATGGCGGTCTACGAATTCGATTTCGATGTTCTGCCCTATCCCCTCCAGGTGGCGGTAGTACCAGACTTCGAAGGGGTAGACGGTCGTTAACCCTCCACCTTCCGAGTTGGGACGCTGATAGGTCGAGCCACCGGCGCGGCTTTCAATGTCATCCGGAGGACCGTACTTAATGTAATACCTCCCCCGATCGGTCTGCCAGCCGGGTAAGCCGGCGCCAAAATGATCGTTGGCGTAAGCAACTCGCCGGTAATGCTCTTCCTTAAATTCGTTTGCGATGGTTTTGGGATCCGGATCTCGCCTGCGCCAGAACTGTTCGATAAAGCGGTCGCGTTCTTCCGCGGTGGTCAGCTTGAGGAAGACCGACTTCTCCTCTTCGGTGATGATATATATGACATCTTCTTCCAGCCATTTCTGATAATAGTTCTCCTTTTCCTCTCCTTGTGGAGCAAGAAAAGAGCCCAGTACGAAAAACAAGAGAATGCTCATCAGTACAGGATTTTCAAACCAATCTGAACAATTCTGGGATCATGAGCGCTGGTCACCTGGCCGAAGATGTGGCTGTTGAAATTGGTTGATACGCCTTCCCATTGTGGATGATTAAAGGCGTTAAATAATTCGGCGCGGATTTGCAAGCGGGCGCCCTCGCCGCCGAACCAGCCGATCTGAGTGTTTTTGGCCAGCGCCAGGTCCCAGCTATTGATACCAGGCATTTGAACCAGATTCCTGCCGGCGTTTCCAAAAGTGCCTTTTGCCGGTTGAGCGAAGGCTCCGGTATTGAACCACTGTTCCAGCGTTTCAGGTCCAGCATTGGGATCCCCTACTCGGTCGGGGCGCTGAGGCCCTCCACCTACTTTCGCGTTGTCGCCGGACAGGCTGACGTTTCTGATCAGGCCGCTTTGGAAGTTTGCGATGCCTGCGATCTGCCAGCCGCCGAAAACTTTCTTGAGTAGGTTGTCCTGCAGTCGCCAGAAGGGCAATTCATAGACGAAATTGGCAACCAAGATGTGTGTTCGGTCAAAGTTGAGCCGCCCCCATTCAGCTGCCAAATTTCGATTGTCCTGAGGCTGGTTGCCCTGATTCTGTCCATGTCCCAGCGCTTTAGAAAAGGTGTAGGAAACCTCCGCCAGAAATCCCTCATGAAAGCGCCGCTTCAGGTGCGTTTCAAAAGCATGATACGTAGACGCGGCTGACGGTTCCTGGAATGTAATATTGGCCCAGCCTGGGAAAATCCGGTGTGCGTTGATGGAACCCTTCCGATCAGGGTCAGGCTCGGGCTTGTTCAAGTTTCGCGTGTAATAAAGATGCAGTCCCCGATTCCCGACGTAGCCGAACTCGAATACTGTCCTGGGCATGATCTCGCGTTGGACATTCAAGCTCCACTGGTAACTGGTGGCCGCGAGACCACTGGGATCCTGGCTTCTCAGATTAACGGGCAACAGGCGCGTGCTGCCGGCGCCCGGATTGCTCAGATTTGTGCCAAAGAGCTGAACTTCCTGAGCGAAGGGAGGGTTTCGAGCCAGGTTCGGCCTGGCCACGTGGCCAGGACCATAGTAGATTCCTGCGCCGCCGCGGATTACGGTTTTCTCCCAGGGGGAATAAGCAAAGCCGAGGCGTGGGGCAAAATTGTTCCGTCGGGTTTTATAGAGATCCCATCCGCCTACCGCCTCCGTCGCGATTTCCGGCCATACCAGGCCGTTGAGCAGATCTCCGCTGCCCGGTTCAATCCGGCCGTTGGGTAAGACTGTGACCGCCTGCGACGGATTGTAGAG
>JBOGJG010000418.1:0-1660 GCA_050747825.1 Acidobacteriota bacterium
CTTACGAGTTGACCAGCTCCTTTCCTTTCGTCTCCACCAGTTTGTCGCCAGCATCATCCTTGCCGGTTTCCTTCAGCTTTTCCATCGAGGCCTGAGACAGGTAGCGCTTGTCTGCCACCGCCCACTCGTCGTTGATCTCGATCAGCACCGCCCCGGCCAGTCTAAGGACCGATTTCGAGTTGGGGAAGATGCCGAACGACGTTGGTCCGGCGCTTGATCTCTTTGTTCACCCGTTCCAGCCCATTGGTACTCCACAGCTTGCGCCAGTGCGATTGAGGGAAGGCCGAGAATGCCAGCAGATCCGGCTTGGCCTCAACCAGCATCTGCGCCACCGCCGGGAACTTGGGTTCAAGCATGAGGGCCACCTTGTCCAGCTGTCCCGAGCACTCGGCGGCGGTGGGCTGGGCGAAGATGGTGCGGATGGCGGCGGCCACCATCTCGGCCGATCCCTTGGGTACCCGGGAAAGGGCGTTGCGCATGTAATGGACTCTACAACGCTGCCAGGCGGAGCCGATCATGACCGCACCGATCGCCGCTTTCAGCCCTTCATGGGCGTCAGAGGTGACCAGGCGCACTCCCGACAGGCCTCGGGCTCTAAGGCCTCGCAGAAATGAGGTCCAAAAGGCGCCGTCCTCGGAGTCCCCCACCTCCAGTCCCAGCACCTCCCGCTGCCCGGTGGCACTGACTCCGGTGGCGATGACCACCGCCTGGGAGACCACATGGGCACCCTGATGCGCCTTGACGTAGGTGGCGTCGAGGATCAGGTAGGGAAACTCGGTGTGGTTAAGGGAACGGTTGCAGAACGCGGCCACCACCTGGTCCAGCTCGGCGCAGATACGGGACACCTCGGATTTGGAGATCCCGGACTCGACCCCCAGCGCCGCCACCAGGTCGTCGACCTTGCGGGTGGAGACTCCGTGAACATAGGCCTCGATTACCACCGCCCACAGGGCCCGGTCGATCCGCCGGCGGGGCTGAAGCAGCGCCGGGAAGAACGAACCCTGCCGTAGCTTGGGAATCGACAACTCCACGTCTCCCGCCTTGGTCGACAAGATCCGCTCCCGGGTTCCGTTGCGGTGGGTGGTGCGGTCTTCGCTGCGCTCATAGCGTCCGGCTCCGATCTTTACCGCCGCCTCGGCGTCGACCAGCGCTTGGAGGACAAACGCCACCGCCTGGCGGATGACGTCGATGCTTCCGCCTGCGCGAATGGCATCCTGCAGCTCGGACAGTTCAAACTGGTTAAGGGCCATCGTTTTGTTCTCCTCTCACGTGATCTTGCTCGAACACGTTGAGGATCAAGCGGTGGCCCCTTCATTTGCCGGATTTCCCGGACCAAGGCCTGAAAACCGGGCTCTGTGACGGCTTCTAAGCCCCTTTCAGGTGCCCGGCCGATGCCTGGGTATCAGATCCCTCTACAATAGAATCTGCCAGGCCGTTGACTCCGAAATTCCACCACTCGGGGGGACATACATCGAAAATTGACCAGCGGTTGTTTTCTCGCACCGTTGGATCACGAAGAACGGTGACAACGATCACCACCCAGGCCGCGAAGGCAAACAGAGCTCCGGACGCTAGTTGCAGGACCTGGTAACCACCGAAGAGCTTCAACTCTATGAGCTTGAACAGTGATGGGAATATCATTCTGTGACCGTTGTCGTTC
>JBOGJG010000419.1:0-1012 GCA_050747825.1 Acidobacteriota bacterium
GCTCTAGCGTCACGAGGCAACGAATGCAGACGCAGCGGAGGAGGGACACCAAGCCCGAGCTGGCACTCCGCCGTGAGCTACACCGGCTCGGCCTTAGGTATCGGGTCGACCAGATCCCAGTCAAAACCCTTCGTAGGAAGGCGGACATTGTCTTTCGCCAGGCCCAGGTCGCTGTCTACCTAGATGGATGCTTCTGGCACGGCTGCCCCGAGCATGGAAACGTACCCTCGACAAACGGTTGGTACTGGCCTACAAAGATCCAGACGAACCAGGCTCGAGACCGGGACACGAATGCCACACTCCGCGCTCTCGGCTGGCGGGTCGTACGGGTCTGGGAGCATGAGGACCCGAGCAAGGCGGCCCGGAGGGTCTTTTCCGCAGTTCGAAACCGGATTGGGCGAGATAAAACGCCAGGATAGGCGAAAGAATTACATCCATGTCACTACCCCTCTATAATGTTGACCCATGGAAGCAGCGGAGGCGCCAACCTTCCGTTTCGTGGATCTCTTTTCCGGTGTTGGCGGGTTTCATCACGCCCTGGCAGCCCCGGACTTCGGTGGAGAGTGCGTGCTCGCGGTCGAAATCGACGAGCCGTGTCGCCGCGTCTACCGGACGGCCTTCCCCGAAACACCTCTTTTGGAGGACATTCGGTCCATTACCCGCTCGAAGAACAATAACGATCGATCTCTCGAGGAGATCCGGAACATCGTGCCCGACCACGAGGTGCTTTGTGCAGGCTTTCCATGTCAGCCCTTCTCAAAGTCAGGACAGCAAGATGGTATTCGCGATCGTACACGCGGGACGCTCTTCTTCGACATTCTTCAGATTGCTCGAGCGAAACACCCTGAGTTCCTGATTCTTGAAAACGTCAGGAACCTGGCTGGGCCAAGACATCGGGATACTTGGAGAACAATTGTCGCGTCGCTGAGAGAAGCAGGATACACAGTGAAGGAAGATCCTGTGGTCTTTAGCCCCCATCTGCTCCCACCCCACCTCAGTGGAAGGCCTCAGG
>JBOGJG010000420.1:0-58175 GCA_050747825.1 Acidobacteriota bacterium
TGGCTTTGTTGCTCCTCGGTCCCATATTCCCGATATGCTCCCTCGTCGCGCCTCGCCATCAGACCGCACCCATAGGGTACCCGGCTCGCGACGATAGCGCACTTATTTATGTTACGAAGCACTAGGCTCCCGGGATGCGGCAACATTCCGGGAGTCATACCATGCGATCCTGCGTTTAAGGAGGACCATCAATAGCGAAGAGACATTTTATCACACGCCTGTTTACCTTTGCATTTTGGCCCCTGGCCTGAGCGTCTTATCAGACTGGGAGATCGTGGATGCGGCAGGCGCTGTTAACGGACCTTCAATCTGGTCAGTCCCTGATGGCGCTTTGGCCCAAAGTTCCGCAATCGCTACTCGAGACTGGGGCGGCTTGCCGAGCCGGCCACCTATGCCCTGTACGCAAAGTAGTGCCGCTCGGGCTTCTGATCTGCAAGGGGGAAGTGTACAATGGGGAACTCCGAACGGGGTTCGCCATTGTACACGCTGGAATTTAAAAGCTCAGATATTCAGGAAGCTTCCGGAATCCAGAAGGCCGTCGAAAGGATAGGAGCCGCCAGGCAGCCCGTGGTCCTGGTCGAAGCCATGGGACAGAGTGCGCAGCAGCTTCTGAAAGCCGCAGAAAAAGCAGCTCGCCAGGACCTGGTCCTGGCTTCCACGCTGGCTGAAGGGTTGAGGACGTATCACATGCAGGTGGCGCAGCAAGTCACCTCCAATGCTGTCTGGAAGCAGACCAAAGCCCAGCTCAGTTCGCTTTTCGAAGAAATATCCAGTCTGTTGCAGGGTCTCTACCTGCTGGGCGAGTTCAGCCCGCATGGAAAGAGGGTCGCCGGCTTTTATGCCGAAAGATCAGGCGCCATCATCCTCTCTCAAGCTCTGCACGAAAGCGGACGCCCATCCCAAAGCTTCGCCGCACGGGAGGCTTTCCTGTCTGTTGACAACGCGGGAAGAGAATCCATACAGGCTTCGCTCCGGGCGGAAATCGATGGGCTGCTGAAAGAACTTCATATCCCGGTTCTGCCTGCCTCTTTGGGCGCCCTGATTTTCGGCCCGTCGTGACCATTCAAAAAATCGTGACCGGAGGCCAGACGGGCGTGGACCGTGCTGCTTTGGACGTCTGCCTGGAATTGAGCATCCCCTGTGGAGGATGGTCTCCCAAAGGCCGCCTGGCAGAGGACGGCAGGATCTCCGACCGTTACCCGCTGCGCGAGACTCCTTCTCAAGTCTTCGCTCAACGAACCGAGTGGAATGTCCGTGATTCGGACGGCTCACTGGTGCTGCACCGCGGAAAGCCGGCGGGCGGAACCGCCAAAACCGTCGAATTCGCCATTAAGCAGCGCCGCCCTTATCTCTGCATTGATTTGACGCAAGCCCTCGACCTAAACCAGATTCGATCCTGGCTTCTGAGCCGGCGGGTGTCCGTCCTCAACATCGCCGGCCCCCGGGAGAGCGAAGAGCCGGGCATTTACGCCCAGGCAAGAGAGCTGCTGACCAGACTCCTTGAGACTTGATGGCAAGCCAGCGCGTGTCGCCCGTAGCCACCTGTAACTGAATGGCTGGGGGTTTGGGATTTACCTAGACATCCGTCGGCTTTTTTCCTACAATCCGGTTCCAACTTTTCTGACAGATCAACGTCATAGAATTTAGAGAGTTATGGTGGATGATGGAAAATAAAGGCAAACCAAAAGAGAAGTCAGTACCGTTGGCAGAGCAGACCGGAACGCCGCTCAAGTGGGAATTAAGCGACGAAGACCGCCTGTTTTTACGGTCCTGCAATATCAGCCCGGAATAGCCAGTATCCGCTGCACTTCCCTGTGCAGCTTCATAGGGTCAAAAGGCTTTACAATGACTCCTTTTGCGCCCATGGCGACTAGGCGCTTCGCTTCAGAGCGGCTCCGTTTGGCCGTGTGAAAGATCACGGGAATGTCTCTGGTCTTTTCATTTTGGCGAAGGCGCTTCAGCACTTCCGTGCCGTCGATATCCGGCAGGACGATATCCATCAGAATGGCGTCGGGACGCTCGTTCTGGGCTTCAGTGAGAGCCTGAATTCCGCCCTGGGCCCGGACGACCTGCATCCCTCCTAAATCTTCCAGAGCCATCGATGCGACCATAAGCAAGGCCAGGTCGTCATCGACCAGAAGAATTTTCACCTGATACCTTTTATCCGGCGGAAGCGCTTGACAAGCCGTGTGCTTTATTGATCGTGGCGCCACGAGCCAGGACCACGCTAAAGGTCGAACCCTTACCTTCTTCGCTGCTGATCTCCAGCAAATAGCCCATGAACTGGCAAAGCGAGCGGCAAATAGTCAGACCCAGTCCCGTCCCTCCGGCGCCGCTCTGGAAATCCGTTTTGAGTTGCTGGAAGGGTTCCAGAATATTGCTGATCTCCTTTCCGGGAATTCCTATACCCGTATCCCGCACGTCGATCCTGACAGGCTGGCGCGTCATTGGATCGATCTCAACCTCCACACTTACGCTTCCGTTCTTGGTGAACTTCAGAGCGTTGGCGACGAGATTCAGCAAGACTTGCCTTAGCTTGGCGCGGTCAGCCTGAAGGGGCTGCATGGGTGTCGGAACCTGAGCCAGCAGTTCAACACGGCGATCACCCACTTGGCTTTCGAGCTGTCCCAAGACTTCGTCGATAAGCAAATCCAGATGGACTGGAGTCAACTCCAACTCAACACGGCCGGCCTCCACTTTGGAGAGATCCAGGATTTCATTGATGAGATCCAGAAGATGCCTGCCGTTGTACAGGATACGATCCAGGTAAGCGATCTCCCCGTGATCAAAATTCCCCCTCTTGTTCTTGAGGAGGATATTTGTGAAGCCAATGATGGAATTCAGGGGAGTGCGCAATTCATGGCTCATCCTGGCCACAAACTCGCTCTTGGCCCGACTGGCTTCTTCAGCCGTCTCCTTGGCTATGCGCAAGTCGTCAGCTTTTTTTCGCTCGCTATGGGCGAGGGCATAACGGATCGAGCGCTCCAGCAATGGAGCGCTGATTTCCCCCTTGACCAGGTAATCGGCAGCGCCGGCCTTCATCGCTTCGAGATCCAGATCATGGTCGCCCTGGCCCGTGAGCAAAATCATGAGGGCTGAGCACTCAGCAGATGCAGCCTCTTTGAGCAACTCGATGCCGCTGTGTGCGCCCAGGCGGTAGTCGATCAAATAGAGGTCGTGCTCCTGCCGAAAGACGGCTGACAATCCGGCGTCGTAGTTATCCAGCCAGTCGAGCTGATATTTCCGTCCCTGGATTTCGGAGAGCAGCTCTCGAGTCAGAATGTAGTCGTCTTCGTCATCTTCGATCAACAGGATCTTGATAGTGCGCTCTTCCATTTGGTCAGCCCTTGGCCGGCTCGGGAGGTAATTCGACAATTTCAAACCAGTATTTTCCCAACGTCTTGGTCACATCAATCAAGGCGTCGAAAGTAACAGGCTTGGTTATAAATGAGCTCACTCCCAGGTCGTAGCTCTTCAGGATATCTTTTTCAGCCTTTGAGGTCGTCAGAACTACTATGGGTATACTCCGCAGCCCGGGCGAGGCCTTGATCTCCTTCAAGGCTTCGCGGCCATCCTTCTTGGGCATGTTCAAATCCAGGAGGATCAGCCCGGGCCTGGGCGCTTTATCTTGGCCGGAGTATTTGCCTTGACGGCGCAAATAGTCGAGCAATTCTTCGCCATCCTCGACAAACTCCAAGTTGTTGGCCAGACGGCTCTCTTCCAGGGCTTCTCTCATGAGCATTCGATCGTCCGGGTCGTCTTCAGCTACCAGGATAGTAATGGGTCTTCCAAGATTTTTCACTTCTCAATGCCTCTCCTCGGGCGATTTTACCCGGGCCCATTTCTTTCAAAAATGCTGTGGCCGAGTCTCCCTGTCAGGCAACGCTGGATGGCGGCCAGCAGAATGCCCTCATCTACGATAGGCTTAGCCACATACTCGTTAAATCCGGCGGCCAGATATTTTTCTCGATCTCCAGTCATAGCGTGAGCAGTCAGCGCAATGACCGGCAGGCTGCTCAGTTCCGAATCGGAGCGAATTTCGTGCAGGACCTCAGTGCCGTCAAGTTCCGGCAGTGAGATATCGAGCAGGACCAAATCAGGCCTGCTTTCTCGAATACCCTCCAGCGCCTGCGCCCCGCTTTCATATTCAATAATTTCGTAGTGATCCTCAAGGATAACGTGCACAAGCATCCGATTGTCAGGATTATCCTCGACAAGGGCAATCCGTTTCATGACTGCAATTCTTGCCTTTCCTGCTCCAGCAACCTGGTGACCTCCAGGCAAGCGGTCTCGAGGTCGCAAAGAAGACTGGAGAGGTTGTCTCCCCTGTTGCCGGATGCCAGTTCCTCGATTCGACTCGCCAGATTGTGGACCTCGAGGGCTCCAACCGTACCGGCGCTCGACTTTATGGAATGAGCTGCCCGCTCCACAGTCCGAAGCTGTTCCCCCTCGAGACCATTGCGCGCCGACCGAACGCGTTCCGGCACATAGGCGAGCCAGGCATCGATTACTTTGCGCAGCAGTTCATCTCCTCCCAAACGCCGCAGACGCTCTAAAGCTTCGGGATCTATCACAGGCCGCGGCGACGGGATATTCTCCATGAGTCAGTCGAGGTTCAGGATTTTCAGAAGCACGATCGAGGTATTATCGAGGCCACCCCGTTCGTTTGCGACGGAAATCAGCCGATTGACGGTTACATCATGTGTCTCAGAAGAGTTCAAGATGGACTGAATCTCATCATCGCCCAACAACCCGTTCAGACCGTCGGTACAGCCGAGAAAAAGGTCTCCCGGGGAAACATCCACCGAGAAAACATCCACTTGGGCCGAAGAGCCGAGTCCCAGAGAGCGATCCAACAGGTTTCTCTGAGGGTGGTGCATGATCTGTTTTTTGTTTAATTTGCCTGCCCTATAGAGTTTAAAAACGGGCGTGTGGTCGTCGGTCAACTGTTCCAATTGTTCCCCTCGATAGCGGTAAATCCGGCTGTCCCCGATATGCCCGATCAAGACGGCCCTATCCGACCCGTCAGGCAGCCAAACAACGCTGAGCGTAGTTCCCATCCCGCGGTGCTCCGGATGCACTTTCTGGTCGTCAAAAATACGCTTATTGGCTACCAATATGGCAGATTTGAGGGCGTCATCCAAGGGGAGCGTGTTTTTTTTGAGCTCCTCAACGATCAGGTTTGCCGCCATGGCGCTGGCCACTTCTCCCGCCGCATGCCCTCCCATCCCATCACAGATACCAAAAAGCCCCAACTCGGGCGCCAGGACCAGCGCATCCTCGTTATTGGTGCGGATCAGACCAACATCGGATTGGGCGTGGAAGTGAAACCGGCGAGTCTTGCCACTGCACAAGGACATTTTACCAAGTATCGCAGAAAACTCCCGGAAAAGGCTATTATGAGACGGCCGCCGACCAGCGGACGGTTGAGGAGTACAAGCAAGAGATCAGTTCAAAGTTGAAGGTTCAAAGCAGTAAATAGGTCTTCTCAAGAATCTGCGTGATGGCCATCACGCAATTCGTCTGGCTAACTGTTGCTTTGAATCAGCTCTCGCAATTCCTGCTCAGCGATCGTTTTGACCCCGAGTTTCTGAGCTTTAGCCATCTTGGTGCCGGGCTCTTCTCCCACTACTAGGTAGTCGGTCCTGGCCGAAACAGAAGACGTGACCTTGCCGCCGTTTTTTTCGATAAAATCGGTTGCATCTTTCCGGCTGAAGGCGGGCAGTGTTCCGGTAATAACGAAAGTCTTTCCGCTGAGCGGGCCTTGCTTCTTCGCCAGTTCTGTTTCCAACACCTGGAAGCGCAGTCCCGATTTTTTCAGTCTCTCGATAAAATCCCGGTTACCTCCGGTCTCGAAATAACTGTGCACGCTGCGGGCTATTTCGGGACCAATCCCTTCGGCTGCTGAAATATCCTGCTCAGAGGCCTTCATCAGCGAGTTGATGTCCCGGAAGTGAGCAGCCAGCACCTCGGCAATCTTTTCACCCACGTGGCGAATCCCCAGAGCAAACAGGACGCGCGGAAATGGCTGCCCCTTGCTCTCCTCGATGCTCGACAACAAATTGCCGATGGACCTTTCCTTGAAACCGTCAAGGCGGGCGAGATCCTCGGCGCTAAGAGAATAGAGATCGGCCGGGTCTCTGATAATTCCAAGCTCCAGCAGCTTTGCCAAAGTCCGCGCCCCGAGTCCCCGAATGTCCATCGCTCCCTGGCTGACGAAATGATTCAAGGATTCGTAGCGCTGTGCGGGGCACTGCCGGTTGATGCAGTAAGCCATAGCCACTCCGGGTTCGCGCACCACTGCCGACTGGCAGACGGGACACCTGTCTGGGTACTTGAATGCACGCTCCGTCCCGGTGCGCTTCTCGCGAACTGGCCCGACCACCTGGGGAATGACGTCTCCCGCGCGCTTAACAAGGACCATGTCTCCCTCACGGATATCTTTGCGCCCGATGTCATCTTCATTGTGCAGGGTGGCCTGCCGCACGGTTACACCGCCGACCTGCACCGGCTCCAGGACTGCATAGGGGTTCAATGCTCCGGTGCGACCTACATTGATGCGGATCTCAATCAGACGAGTGGTCCCAAGCTGCCCGGGAAACTTATAGGCGACCGCCCACCTGGGGTCGCGGCTGACGACCCCAAGGCGCCGCTGATATTCGAGATTGTTCACTTTGACGACGACTCCATCGATCTCATAATTCAGAGAGTTGCGTTTTTCCTGCCATTCCTCGCAGTAGGCATAGACCTCTTCGATGCTCCCATGGCGCCTGTAATTTGGATTGACAGGAAAACTCCAGCTCGAAAGCTGTCGGAGAACGTCCATCTGGGTCTCGAATTCGACACCTTGGGCATGGCCGACGGAGAAGGCGTAGAAGGTCACCGGTCGCGAGGCAGTCACCCGGGGGTCCAGTTGGCGCAGGGTTCCGGCTGTGGCATTGCGCGGATTTGCAAAGAGTGGCTCCCCGGCCGTAGCCCTGTCCTCGTTCAATTGCGTGAATGCCGAAATCGGAAGAAAGACCTCTCCCCGCACTTCCAGCAGAGAAGGCGTTCGCTTGTCATCCAAAAGGCGCAGGGGAATGGCGCGGATGGTTTTCAGATTGGCTGTGACATCCTCCCCGACCATTCCGTTTCCTCGAGTCGCCCCCCGCATCAATCTCCCGCCCCGGTAAGTCAAGGCGACCGCCACTCCATCCATCTTCAGCTCGGTCACGAATTCCACATCTGACCGGCCTAAAAGAGCTGTAATACGCCGGTTAAAAGCATATAGCTCCTCCCGATTGAAAGCGTTGGCGAGACTCAGCATGGGAGCGTGGTGCTCAACCTTCCGGAACTTTTCCTGGGGCGCCGCGCCCACACGCCGTGTGGGAGAATCGGGAGAGGTCAATTCCGGGAACTCGCGCTCCAGCTCCACCAACTCGCGGAAGAGACGATCGTACTCCTCATCCGAGATGACAGGGTCGCCTGCAACGTGGTAGCGGTAGTTATGCAACTCAAGCTGGCTGCGAAGCTCCGCAACGCGGGCCGCAACCTGGTCAGCATCCCTTGTCACAAGGGGAATATAGCATTAGTGACTGGGCACTGGGGCACTGGGGCATTGGTGACCATTCTCATCTCAAATCTGCTATCATACGAAGAACCATGAGTACGCCGGTGATCAGCAAAATCCTATTCACGGTGACGTTTCCGCCGAGCAGCGGCCGGCGCGTTCACGTGCCCCTGGTGAAGCTGCACTCGCTGGCAAAGCAGCAGCTCTCGGATTTGGATGTCATCGAAACAATCGACCATTTATTTAAATGCCAGCGCTGTTTCGAGACCTATCGAATCATCAGAAAGTCCTACCTGGCCCAGAAATAGCAGCCGGGAGTCACCCGTCCGGCTAAAGCGCAGATGCAATGAAATATGAAGGCGCGCCCCACCTATGATTACGTTGGATTTGCGAGCTTTCCGTTACTTTCTAAAAGGCCGTTTCTGGTCTGATCTGTGGAAGCACATCAATGACGATGACTGCTGGGGAATGGCCGCCCAACTCAGTTATTATTTCCTGCTGGGCTTTTTCCCCTTCCTGATATTCCTAAGCGCTCTGGTGGGCTTCATCCCCTGGAGTCCCGATCTCGTCAGCGAAATCCTGATCGGATTGACGCGCTTCCTGCCGGAAAACGCCTATCAACTGGTGAGGGACATTGTCCTGAACCTGATTTACGGCAGGAGCTCCGGAATCCTGATCAGCGGTATTCTGATCGCTTTGTGGTCAGCCTCTATGGCTTTCAACGGCATGATCAGTGTCTTCAATCGCGCCTACCAGGTGAAGGACACGCGCTCTTACCTTAAGACTCGCTCCCTGGCATTGGGAGTGACGGTGATCGTCTCGTTATTCATGGTAACGGCGGGAATTCTCTTGTTTTTCGGGGACTGGCTGGTGTCTGTCCTGACCAGGGCCTCTCCCCAAGCTCTGCAGGACAGCCTCAGAACTCTCTATTCGAGCTTGCGCTGGCTGGTCAGCTTCATCTTCCTGAATATCGGTATTCAGATTGTCTACTTCACGCTTCCTGCGCGGCGGCTCCCCTGGAGACTGATCTCACCCGGCAGCATCTTTTCCTCGGTCACCGCAATCTTCGCTTCTCAAGGCTTTGCCGCATACGTCAACAATTTCGGAAATTACAGAAACCTCTACGGCGGGATCGGGACAATGGTCATCCTCATGATCTGGTTTTACCTGCTGAGCTTCTTTTTGCTGGTTGGAGGAGAAATGGACTCAGGCGTTTACCGGCTGCGCCGCCAGGAGGGGAGAGTGGACTATTAGGTTCTGGAGGGGCGGGTCCAGCGTTTTGGGGTGTCCTTTCAGGACTTTTAAGGAGGAGAGAAGCGCTGGCCCCAGCCCCATATTATGTCTTTGCTTTCTATGATGTGGAGCCGTTAAAAAAGTTGACAAAAATCTGTCAGTTTTCGTGCGCTTAAGCAATGACAGGCGTTTTCAGCTTGAAGTCTTTCAAGCTGTCAATATATTTAACGCCGGCTGCGGTATTAAATATAAGGGCGGACTCATGAGGTTTGATCCAGCCGCGTGAGGACAAGGTTTTGAGGGCCGCGCAGCAGGCTGCGCCTTCCGGGCAGAGGAAGATTCCCTCTTCAGCTCCCATTTGCTGAATCGACTGATAGATTTCATCATCGGAGACGGCGATGGCATGGCCCCGGCTTTCGCGCAAGATGCGCAGCATGAGAAAGTCTCCAATGGCGCTGGGCACACGCAGACCGGCCGCCAGAGTCTCGGGACTGGGCCAGGGCTGAGCGGACTCCCAACCTTCCTGGAAAGCTTTAACGATGGGCGCGCACCCTTTTGACTGCACCACAACCATGCGGGGCCGGCGCGCATCAATCCAACCCAGTTCCTCGAGTTCGCCAAAAGCCTTCCACATGCCGATCAGGCCTGTCCCGCCTCCGGTAGGATAGAAGATCACGTCGGGCAGCTTCCAGCTAAACTGTTCGGCCAACTCGTAGCCCATCGTCTTCTTACCTTCAATCCTGTAGGGCTCCTTGAGCGTGGACAGGTCAAACCAGCCCTCTTGTTCCGCCTGCGATGCCATGGCCCGGGCCGCGTCGGTAATCACGCCGTCAACAAATTGCACGCGGGCGCCCAGCATCTCAGCTTCCATCCGGTTGGCGGCCGGCGTGTCCTTCGGGATGAAGATATGGATTTCCATATGCGCCTTGGCGCCATAGGCCGCCAGGGCTGAGGCCGCATTTCCGGCGGAGGGCAGGGCGGCCTTCTGCACTCCCAGCTTGCGGGCCATGGAAACGGCCGCAGAAAGTCCCCTGGCCTTAAAAGATCCGGTTGGATTGAGCGCTTCATCCTTCAGGTAAAGCTTTTCCAACCCGCACTCCTGGCCGAACCGGTCGAGCGGCAACAGAGGCGTAAATCCTTCCCCCAGGGTCACGATGTCATCTTCCCGGTCCACCGGCATCACCTCCACATATCGCCACATGTCGGTGGGGCGGCTTTGCAGTTCCGTTTTTTTGACGTGCCGCTTGATGGTGCGAAGATTGTAGCGGACCAGGAGGGGCGAGTGGCAGGCCGGACAGAGATTATGCAACGCCCGGTGAGAATAAGTCTGGCTGCAACGCGAACATTCCAGGTGTTTTACGAAAGACATTCGTACCTTCCGTCTTACTTGCGGGAGAGACTGGGAGTCACTTCCGCCTTTAGGGTCCTGAAGTCGATCTGATTTGATTTTGCATCGTACTGCGCCCTCAAATGTACCCCCCACGTGGCGTCGTCCCGCTGCGGATAATCAGCGCGGTAGTGAGCGCCTCGGCTTTCCTGGCGCAGTAATGCCATCGCGGTAACCAGACGCGCGTTGACGAGCAGGTTGTTGGTTTCATGGGCCTGGCGGCTCACGTCGGCCGAAAAGCCGAACGCGTAAAACTCATCCAGAGCAGTCTGCAGTCCCTGCTTTGTTCTCACTATTCCCACCCTATCGCTCATCAGATCCCGGATATCTCGTCTTATTTCGAAGCCACCCTCCAGCCTGGCCGAGCTAGACTCCCCATTCCAGGTTGTTTGCTCTAAGAGTACTCCTGTATTTGGATGTACGCCACTCCTGTCTGCCGCCATGGCCTTTCCCGCCCGCGCCCCCAAGACCAGTCCCTCTAGAAGCGAGTTGCTGGCCAGTCGATTGGCTCCGTGCACTCCATTGCAAGCCACCTCGCCGGCTGCGAACAAGCCCGGCACGGTCGTCCTGGAGCACAGATCGGTGTAGACGCCTCCCATCATGTAGTGAGCGGCCGGGAACACGGGGATCGGCGCCCGCCTGATATCCAGACCGAAGCTTAAACAGGTGGCAAAAATTCGAGGAAATCGTTTCTGGATGAATTCCCCGTCAAGCTCAGTCAGGTCCAGGAGAACCTTGTCCCCTCCGCTGCCAGCAGCCTCCGTGAAGATGGCACGTGAGACGACGTCCCGGGGCGCCAGATCTCCCATCGGATGGTAGTGGTGCATGAAAACCTCTCCCCGGTCGTTTTTCAGCCGGCCTCCCTCCCCCCGGAGGGCTTCAGAAAGAAGGAAATGAGGCGCAGACTTCAATTTAAGAGCGGTGGGGTGAAACTGGACGAATTCCATATCGGTCAGCGCCGCACCCGCCCGGAAAGCCAGGGCGTAGCCATCCCCCGTGGCCACGTCGGGGTTGGTGGTTTCACGGTACAGATTCCCGATCCCGCCGGTAGCCAGGAGAATGCTGCGGGCTCGGAGTTCCTTAACTCGGCCGGTCTTTTCTTCCAGGTAGGTGATGCCTTCACAACCAGCGCCGCCGATCAACAGGTCCAGGGCAAATGAGTAGGGGAAGAGCGTAACGTTGTCCAGACTCCGGACCTTCCTGATCAGAGTACGATTGATCTCGTGGCCGGTGGAGTCTCCGCCGGCGTGAAGAATGCGGTTGCGGCTGTGAGCTGCTTCACGAGTAAAGGCCAGCCGGGTGCTCCCCTCGCGATCGAATTCCGTCCCCCAATCGATCAGTTCCTGGATTCGATCCGGACCCTCTTCGACCAATACCTGCACCGCTGGCTCGGCACAAAGCCCGTCGCCCGCCCGGATGGTATCCTGGTAATGGAGTCCGATCTCATCTTCGTCGCTCATGGCCACGGCCACGCCGCCTTGAGCATATTCCGTATTCGACTCGTCCGGCTTGGATTTGGTCAGGACGACCACCTGGCCCAACTCAGCCAGCTCAATGGCCGCTCGAATGCCGGCAATACCACTGCCCACGATGATGAAATCGGTTCTAATGCTTCGTGTCATGGAGCAAACCGGCGCCGCCGGGAGCAGACCAAATCTGCTCCTCAACTCGCCTTGCGAGTTTATACTATACTGATTCCAAAATGAATGCGGTTCGGGGGACAACTGTCATACTGGTGCGGCGTGGCAATCAGGTAGCATTGGCCGGAGATGGGCAGGTCACCTTTGGTGATATCATTCTGAAGACAACTGCCCGGAAAATCCGTCGCCTGCACAATAATTATATAATTGCCGGATTCGCCGGCTCCACCGCCGACGCTTTTTCTCTCTTTTCGCGGTTCGAAAGCAAATTGGAACAGTACCAGGGAAACCTTCCCAGGGCGGCCGTGGAACTGGCCAATGACTGGCGGACGGATAAGATCCTGAGGCAATTGGAGGCGCTTCTGATCGTGAGCAACAAAAAAGATTCCTTCCTGATCTCGGGAAACGGCGACGTAATCGAGCCTGATGACGGCGTTATAGCCATTGGTTCCGGCGGTCCCTATGCGCTGGCGGCAGCCCGGGCGATGCTGAAGCACACGAAGAAGTCGGCGCCCGATATTGCCGAAGAGGCGATGAAAATTGCCTCCGGCATTTGTATTTATACCAATTCGAATATTACCATTGAGGTTCTTTAATGTGAGAGGCTGTAGCCTAAGATCGGGCTGCTTGTCCGACAGTCTACAGCCTACAGCCTGTATTTATTCTTATGGGTCTTCATCAAATAAAACGAGAAGTGGATGAGCCAGTCCTGAACCTGGACGAAATGACCCCGCGCCAGATTGTTCAGGAACTGGACAAGCATGTAGTGGGCCAGCAGAAGGCCAAGCGGGCCGTGGCGATCGCGCTGCGCAATCGCATCCGCAGGCAAAAACTCTCGCCGGAAATGGCAGAGGAAGTCCAGCCCAAGAACATCATTATGATCGGCTCAACCGGTGTCGGTAAGACCGAGATTGCCCGGCGTCTGGCGCGGCTTTCCAATTCGCCCTTTATCAAGGTAGAGGCGAGCAAGTTTACGGAGGTGGGATACGTAGGCCGGGACGTCGAATCGATGATCCGCGACTTGGTCGATCTGGCCGTGGATATGGTGCGCGAGGAAAAAGTCGCTCAAATCGAAGAGAAGGCGGAGAAGAATGCCGAGGAGCGGCTGCTGGACCTCCTGCTTCCTCCCGTGAAGAAGCGTGCCTCCAAGAAAGCTGTTCCCAGGAGAAGGCCCCAAGAAGTGGCCCCCGAGAACGCGGAGCAGTTTAAGAAGACCCGTGAAAAACTGCGCAAACAGCTTCGCGAGGGTAAGTTGGACCAGCGAAGCGTCGAGCTGGACGTGATGGATCGCAGTTTTCCAGCTTTTGAGATTATTACCAGCCAGGGGAGCGACGAGATGGACATCAATCTAAGGGATGTCTTTCCGGGGGTTTTTGGGAATCGCAGCCGCAAGCGCAAGATGCGCGTGGATGAAGCGATTGATTACTTGATCGTGGAAGAGGAGGCCAAGCTGATCGACATGGAGCAGGTGACGCGGGAAGCAACCGCTCGAGTCGAGCAGACCAGCATCGTCTTCCTGGACGAGATTGATAAGATTGCCGGCCGGGAAAGCGGCCAGGGCCCGGAGGTGAGCCGCGAAGGTGTCCAGCGCGACATTCTCCCAATCATCGAGGGTACGACCATCAATACCCGTTTCGGAATGGTGCGGACGGATCACATCCTGTTCGTGGCTGCCGGCGCCTTTCACGTGTCCAAGCCCTCTGACCTGATTCCCGAGCTGCAGGGTCGCTTTCCGATCCGGGTCGAGATGGATTCGTTGACTGAGGACGATTTCGTCCGCATCCTCCAGGAACCCAAGAATGCGCTGGTAAAACAGTACGCCGCTCTCATGAAAACCGAGGGAGTTGATCTGAGGTTTACCAGGGATGCGATCCGTACCATCGCTAACTTTGCGACCACCGTGAATGATACTACTGAGAATATCGGCGCCCGCCGGCTGCATACCATCATGGAAGCCCTCCTGGAGGAAATCTCCTTCGCCGGGGCCGACCTGGAGACCAGAGATGTCGCCATTGACGGCGACTACGTCCGCAAACAACTCGCAGGGATTGTTCGGGATCAGGAGTTGGCGCGATGCATCCTATAGGCCTGAGGCCCGAGGCTTGAGGCCTGAGGTTTAGGGTTTGAGGCGGCTGATTCAAGAAATCCAACCAAAAGAACCGAAGCCTAAGACCTCAAGCTTCAGGCCTCGGGCCTCAGGCC
The DNA here is from genome assembly GCA_050747825.1 of Acidobacteriota bacterium. GTDB lineage: Bacteria > Acidobacteriota > UBA6911 > RPQK01 > JBOGJG01 > JBOGJG01. Next base: position 14,012 of record JBOGJG010000420.1, read on the forward strand.
TTACAAGACTATTTGCCGGCTTTTCGCTGGCGCTGTTCTCATTGCTGATCCTGGTCTACCTCTGGTGGGGACGGTTTCAGTATCACCATCGCCTTCTCCTGGTGCTGACTTATGCGGGCGCGGGCGCCATCATTCTCGCTAATCACCTCTTCTTTGGCGACAATCGCAGGCAACTGGGCCTGCGCCTGGACAACATCTTCAGGGCTGCTTTGGGCTACGGCGCGGCCACGCTGGCCGGTGCCCTGGCGGTCGCCTCGATCGGTTGGCTCTGGGGTGATTTTCGTCTGGATCGCTGGAGCGATATTTCAATTTATCTGGCTTGGGCTTTTGCTCAACAGTACATCCTTCAGAATTTTCTCCGGCTGCGCGGCAAGGAACTGCTGCCCAGACAGTCAGGATGGCTGATGCCCGTGGTGCTGGCAGCGGGACTGTTTGCTCTCTACCATCTACCCAATTACCCTTTGATGGCTTTAACTTTTACGGGAGCGATGCTGTGGGGGTACCTGTTCACCCAAACGCCCAACCTGCTTTGCGCCGGACTTTCACAGGCCTGCCTGGGTATCGTGCTGATCCTCTTCTTTAAGTACGACCTGTTGGATCAGTTCAAGATAGGCCAACCAGGATACCGCTACGAAGCCTATGGTGATGGTGTTCAAGTTACCGCCGGCTATGACAGTCAGGGAAGGCCCTTTATCGCCACGCTGCCCGGTCCCGATTGGGGGACAGCCGCGACTGTGCGGGTGTTTACGCCGGAGGGGCAGCGCCTGGCTCAATGGAACGCATTTGAGGGTCTGGATTTCTCCGGAAGCATATCCGCCGGCGACCTGGGCTTTGCTCCCGGAGACGAAATAGCGGTAGCTCCGGGACCCGGACCATCCAACCCTCCACTGGTACGTATTTTCGACCTCCAGGGCGAGGCTCTTCAAGAATTTCAGCCGGAAGCGCTTGAAGGAGGCTACGGCGCCTGGATTTCCGCTCGAAAAGGTGGACTTTATGTCTGCCCGGGCCCAGGTCCTCAGCATCCTCAGACGGCTCTGCTATTTACACCTGAAGGTCGGCTCGTCGAACGATGGGATTTCCCTGAGATCGACCTTGTAAATGGAATCCGGGCGACCTGGTGGCATAGCGACAAATTGGTACTATGGGGAACGGTGATCCCCAGCAATCCAGCTACTCTGTACACCTACGACACCGGCAGCAAGTCAGTGAAAGTCTCCGGAGCGCTGCCCGCTACCTTCGGCCTGAACGCGGCGCCGGTGCGGCTGGGATCGGGAAAGCAGGGGATCGCGGTGGCCCCGGGCTATCTGGAAGGGTATCCTCCCTGGGTCAAGGTGTTTGAGGCCAGTGGCAAATTGCTCTATGAGTTTTCCGCTTTGGACGATCCGAAGAGCTGCGGAAGCAATCTTGCGGCCGTCGATATTGACGGCGACGGCATTGATGAAGTGATTCTGGGTGAAGGAGCCTGCCCGGGACGGCCGAGTCAGGTGCGCATCCACCGGCTGGATGGCACTTTCGTCACAGAATGGCGGGCCTATGACTAATCGGGTCGCGGGCACCCAGGGGCTACCCGGGCCGCGAGGTCGTTTCATCCTGTGGGGGGTTGCGCTTTTTTTGGGAAGCTGCGCCAAGGTGGCTGACCCGCAGCCTCCTTTGGTCATACAGCCCGAGACGACCCAGTCCTTGCAGCTCGTTCAGGTAGCGGATGAAGTTCAACTGGTGTTTCCAGCGCCGCCAGCCGACTTTCAGGTTGTGGAGGTTTATCGGCGCTGCGGGGAGCCCCTTGAAATGGGCGGGCAGCCGGTCGCCCAAGTCGAACGTCAGAATTTAGTCCGTGTGGCTGAAAGCGATTTTTTTACCATCGGAGCGATTCCGGGACCGAGTCCACAGCAAACCTGTTCTTATGCTCTTAAATTCGTGGACGCGCCAGGACGGCGCTCGGAATTCTCCAATATCGTTCAAAGCGCCCTGATTTCTCCGGCTCTGCCCCCAACCGACCCGAGAGCAGTCGTCCAGGAAGATCGAATTATTGTCCGCTGGACCCCTCCCGCTGGGAACATCGATGGCTCAAGTCCTCCCAACGTGGCCGGCTACATGGTCAATTCTGAGGTCTTTGTCGTTGATCCCGAGTATCAGGACCTGGATTTCCAGTTCAATCAGGCCCAGACTTATCGGGTACAGACCGTCAGCCGTAGAGATGACCCGCTGGTCCTCAGTGACTTCAGCCGGCCGGCTACGTTCGTCCCGCGCGACGAATTTCCGCCCCAGGTTCCGCAGGAGCTCTCAGGCGTTTATCTGGACGGTAAAGTTCAGATTTTTTGGGACGCCAATGAAGAGGCTGATTTGCGGGGCTATTCGATTTATAAGGGAACCGATCGGGACAGCCTAGCGAAGCTGCCAGATGCGGTCCCTGCCAGCCACTTCGCTGATGCCGATGTCAGCGCAGGTGTTACCTATTATTACCAGGTCACCGCTGTTGACCAAGCTGGCAACGAGAGCCCCCGGTCCGAGGTAATCAGTGTCCGGGTGGAGTAGGGGAGCGGCCCCTGATTGGTTGTTTAGCTTCTTTCGGATTATTGTAGAGGTCAAACCAAATGCACGATGACAAATTCGAAGAGCTGAGGGAGCGCAGCCGCCAGGCACTTGCGGGCGGGGGTCCGGAGCGTCTGGAGCGGCAGCATCAGGCGGGAAAGCTGTCGGCGCGGGAAAGAATCGACCTTTTGCTGGATGAGGACACGTTCGAAGAGCTGGGCCGATTCGTTGTCCATCGCTGCAGCGATTTCGGCATGGACCTCAAGAAGATCCCGGGCGATGGCGTCGTGACCGGCCACGGCAGGGTCCAGGGCCGGCTGGTGTATGTCTTCGCCCAGGACTTTACCGTTTTTGGCGGCAGCCTTTCCGAAACTTACGCCGAAAAGATCTGCAAGGTCATGGACCTGGCGATGAAAATGGGAGCGCCCGTGATTGGTCTCAATGACAGCGGCGGCGCCCGCATCCAGGAAGGCGTGGTCAGTTTGGCCGGCTACGCCGATATCTTCTTGCGTAATACCCTGGCCAGTGGAGTGATCCCTCAGATTTCCGCGGTTATGGGTCCCTGCGCCGGCGGGGCGGTGTACTCGCCGGCCATCACCGACTTCATCTTCATGGTTCACTCGAGCAGTTACATGTTCATCACCGGACCGGACGTCATAAAGACCGTCACCCATGAAGAAGTGACCAAGTCCGAGTTGGGGGGCGCCACCACTCATACCAGTATCAGCGGAGTAGCCCACTTTGCGGCTTCCGACGACCGGGAGTGCCTGGCTCAAATTCGCAAACTGCTGTCCTATCTTCCCTCCAACAACGTGGAGGATCCGCCGCTTGCGAAGACAAGCGACAAGCCGGACCGGAAGGACGCCACACTGAACACATTGGTCCCGGAAGATCCCCACAAACCGTACGATATTAAGGAAATCATCCGCTCTGTGGTCGATGAGCACGACTTTTTCGAAGTACAGGCCCAGTTTGCGCAGAACATGGTAGTGGGATTTGCCCGGTTGGACGGCAGGCCTGTCGGCATTGTGGCCAATCAACCGGCTTTTTTAGCGGGCACCCTGGACATCAATTCCTCGGTAAAGGGAGCTCGCTTCGTGAGGTTTTGCGATGCCTTTAATATTCCTTTGATTGTATTCGAGGACGTGCCGGGCTTTCTGCCGGGCGTCCAGCAGGAGCACGGGGGGATCATCAGGCATGGAGCCAAGCTCTTATATGCCTTCGCCCAGGCCACGGTACCCAAGATCACGGTGATTACCCGGAAAGCCTACGGCGGAGCTTACTGCGTGATGGCCTCCAAGCACATCCGGGCCGACATGAATTACGCCTATCCTATGGCGGAGATTGCCGTCATCGGGCCACAGGGGGCCGTTGAAATCCTATACCGCAGACAAATCGAATCCAGCGCTGATCCCGAGCAACTGAAGCAGGAAAAGATCGAGGAGTTCCGCCGGAAATTCGCCAACCCCTATATCGCGGCCGAACGAGGATATATTGACGAAATCATCGAACCCCAAGCCACCCGTCCCAAGCTGATCCGGGCTCTCGAAATGACCTCCAACAAGCGCGACAGCAATCCGCCCAAGAAGCATGGGAATATACCGCTGTGATGCAGTCCAAATATTTTCTGAGCCACCGAATCACAGCAATCACGCGAATGACATGTGCCCCGGTTTTGATGCGCGTGATTGCTGTGATTCGGTGGCTTAAAACCATGGGACCTCTTCCGTAGAGCTATGTTTGCCCGACTCCTTGTAGCCAACCGAGGCGAGATTGCCGTCAGGATCATCCGCGCTTGCCGGGACCTGGGGATTTCACCGGTGGCGGTTTATTCTGAGGCGGATCGGGAGGCGCTGCATGTGAAGCTCTCCGATCAGGCGCACTACCTGGGGCCGCCGCCGGCTTCGGAGAGTTATCTGGTGATTGAAAGGATCATCGACGCCGCAAAAAAGTCGGGAGCCGAAGCCGTCCACCCTGGCTATGGGTTTCTGGCTGAAAATGGGGCTCTGGCAGAGGCCTGCGAGGATTCGGAGCTGGTTTTCGTTGGGCCCTCTGCAGCCTCCATGGAACTCATGGGTGACAAGATCGCCAGCAGGGCAACCGCCCAGCGGGCAGGGATACCTGTCGTGCCCGGTTCCAAGAATGCAGTCCAGTCACCGGATCAGGCCGCCAAGATGGCGGCTGAACTGGGCTATCCAGTGATGCTCAAGGCCAGCGCCGGCGGCGGAGGCAAGGGGCTTCGGCTGGCCAGGGATGAAGCCGCATTGCGCTCCGAATACGAAACCGCTCGCGGCGAGGCCGAGTCGTCTTTTAGCGACCCTACCCTGTTTATAGAAAAGTTCCTCCCCCGGCCGCGCCATATCGAGGTGCAGTTGCTGGGAGACCTTCACAGCAACCTGATCCATCTGGGAGAGCGTGAGTGCTCGATTCAGCGACGGCACCAAAAAGTCGTGGAGGAATGTCCCTCTCCCCTGGTGCATCCAAAATTGCGCGAGAAACTGGGAGAAGCGGCCCTCGCCGTCGCACGCGCCGCCGGGTATTACAATGCCGGAACGGTTGAATTTCTGGTTTCGGGTGAAGATTTTTACTTCCTGGAGATGAACACCCGCCTTCAGGTGGAGCATCCGGTCACGGAGCTGGTCACGGGGATTGATCTGGTCCGCGAGCAGATCCTGGTGGCAGCCGGAGAGAAGCTGGCTCACAGCCAAGCCGATATTCAACTCGAGGGAGCAGCCATCGAGTGCCGCATCTATGCCGAGGACCCGCGCAACAACTTCGTTCCTTCTCCGGGACGAATAACGACTCTTTTCGAACCGTCCGGACCCGGTATCCGGAACGACAGCGGCATTTACGCCGGGGCAAGTATTCCGCTTTACTACGATCCCTTGATCTCAAAGCTGATTGCCCATGGAAGAGACCGGGATCAGGCGATCGCCAGAATGCGGCGGGCTCTTGGCGAGTATAAGATCTGGGGCGTCCAGACCACCATTCCCTTCTTTGAAGCGCTGCTCTCGCACCCGGAATTTGAAAAGGGCCACCTCCATACGCAGTTTATTGAAGAACATGGCATCATTGACCGTCTGGTCCAGCAGGATGAATCGCTGGAAATCATGCCGCTGCTGGCAGCGGCGCTCCACTACTTCCTGCAGCCTCTGGACAGAGTCGCTGCACCCGAAGGCAGCGCTAGCAGCGGCTGGAAACAGTCAGCGCGCCCATTCCCTTATTCCGGCGGCATCCGGCGTTCGCCCAGTTCAAAATGGTGAATGATTGAAAATAGAGGCGCTATACCAGGAACGGACATGGCGGATTGAAATTGAAGAAGTTCAGGATTCTTCAGGAGATTTTCGGATCAGAATCGATGACAAGACCCACGCCCTCAGGCTGCTGAGCCGCAGCCAGGATCGCTTCACCCTCGAAATCCACGGGAACATTGAGGACATACTGATGTCCCGCGAGGGCGATCATCTGCTGATCAATTGGCGCAATCAAACCTGCTTGATTCAAGCCTACAATCTCAAGGACAGGCTGCTGCATAGCGGCGCGCCGGAAGCTTCAGGCGCCGCAGTCCTGAAGGCCTTGATGCCGGGGAAGGTGATTTGTGTCCTCAGGAAGGCGGGAGACTCGGTGCGGGCGGGCGAGGGGTTGGCCACAATTGAGGCCATGAAAATGCAAAATGAAATGAAGTCGCCCAAATCCGGTATCATTAGGGTCTGTAACGTCGAGACCGGCGCTTTTGTGAATGCGGGCGACGTCTTGTTTGAAATCGAGTAAGGTGGGCCAGCGAATCACACCAATCACACGAATCGATTCTGTGTGATTCGTTGGCCCAAAAGCCACAAATGGCCACAAACACTTTGCCCCGTGCTGGAACCCTGAATGCCTTTATTCGGTCGCTGCGCCCCCGCCAGTGGACCAAAAATCTTCTGGTCTTCAGCGCCCCCCTTTTCGCCAATACCTTTGACCTCCACTCTCTGCTGATCACTTCGGCCGCATTTGTCGCTTTTTGCGCTCTCTCCAGTGCGATATATCTCATCAATGATGTCCTGGATGCCGAGCAGGACCGCCACCACCCGGTCAAGCGATTCCGGCCGCTGGCAGCGGGAGAGGTTTCAGTTGCTCAGTTGCTGGCCGGGGCGGTTGTTCTTGTCAGTCTGGCGTTGGGGTCAGCCGCCCTCATTCAGCCGAAGCTGCTCTGGTTTTTTTTCAGCTACATCACCCTGCAAGTCCTCTATAATCTGAAGTTCAAGGAACTCGTCATCCTTGACATCATGACTCTGGCGGCCGGATTCGTCCTGAGAGCGGTGGCCGGCGCTGTGGCAGTCTCAGTTGCAGTGTCGCCCTGGTTTGTCTCTTCCATCGGCCTGATCTCCCTTTTTATTGCTGTCGAAAAACGCAAGAGCGAGCTTCGGCGGATGGAAGAAAAGGCCGGCAACACGCGCAAGGCTCTCAATGTCTACTCTCTAGACTATCTGGACAAACTGGGGAATACGGCAGCGGCCAGCAGCCTGATTACCTATGGCCTCTGGACTTTCCAGGCATCGAAGACTCAGTGGATGATGCTGACCATCCCCCTGGTCGCCTACGCTTTGTTCCGCTACCAGTACCTTGTGTGGGATTCTCACCGGGGTGAAAGTCCGGAAGACCTGTTATTGTCGGATCATCCTCTGTTTCTGGCTATCGCTCTGTGGGTGCTGGCCTGCTTTTTGATCCTAGCGCTGGATCGTTAATGTCGCTGATGTTTATCCAAACAGAACTGAAGAGTTGGGGCCAGTCTGCTAAAGGCCGGTGCAGACTGTACCGTCCCGAGCGGCGCCAGGACCTCCCTGAGTTGCTGCAGCGCGGGGGTGAGCCACATCTGATCGCTCGCGGCGAGGGCCGAAGCTATGGCGACGCGGCCATCAACAGCGCCGGCGCTGTTGTTCACTTCGGCCGCTTGAACCGCTTCCTTGCCTTCAATGCGGAATCAGGGCTTCTCAAGTGTGAACCCGGCGTTACTTTCGACGACCTGCTCAGGACTTTCGTGCCCAGAGGCTGGTTTCCTCCCGTGACTCCGGGGACGAAGTTTGTCAGCCTTGGAGGAGCCGTGGCGGCGGATATCCATGGCAAGAATCATCATCGGGATGGATCCATTTCGCGACACATCGAGAGCCTCGAATTACTCTCGGCAGCCGGAGAAACGCTCCACTGCTCACACCGCCACAATCCGGATGTCTTCTGGGCCAGCATAGGCGGCATGGGCTTGACCGGATTCATCACGGCTGTTGAGCTGAAGCTGCGCCCTGTCCAGTCCTCTGACCTGGACGTGACTACCTTTAGAGGAGAGGACCTGGATTCCATGCTGGATCTCTTCGACCGGCACGATCGTGACTACCAGTACTCAGTGGCCTGGTTGGATTGCCTGGCAAAGGGCGCCAGCCTGGGTAGAGGCCTGGCCATTTTCGGCAACCACAGCCAGACAGGCGTTCTCAGAGTCTCTCGCAAGAGATCGCTGAGCCTTCCCATTGACCTGCCCAATTTCACTCTCACCGCCGCCGCCATGCGCGCATTCAATCAGCTTTATTTTCATCGGCATCCAAAGAGAGAGCGCCGTTCGCGGCTGAACTACGATTCTTTCTTTTATCCGCTGGATGGCCTTCACAATTGGGATAGGATCTATGGGAGCAGGGGGTTTCTTCAGTACCAGTGCGTCTTTCCGCGGGAGGAGGGCCGGCAGCCTCTCGTCCGACTGCTCGAGAAAGTCGGGGAGTACCCGGCCGATCCATTCCTAGCCGTGCTCAAGCGATTCGGCGAACAGGAGGGGCTCTTGTCTTTTCCCATGCCAGGTTACACACTGGCCCTTGATTTCCCCCATAGCGGCGATGAGCTGCAACATTTGCTGCATGAACTCGACAAGTTGGTCCTCGATCACGGAGGGCGTGTCTATCTTGCCAAAGATGCCCGGCTGAGCGGCTCTCGCTTCTCTCAGATGTATCCGCAGTTGCCTCGCTGGCTCTCTGCTAAGTCAGCTATCGATCCGAACAATCTTTTCTCCTCCGATCTCTACAGGCGGCTATGCGAAAGCTGCTGATTCTGGGCGCCACTTCGATTATCGCTCAAAGCATCGCCCGGGAATTTGCCCGCAATGGCTACTCACTCTTTTTGGCAGGACGGGACCTTCAGGAGCTGGAGCGTCTGGCTGAGGACCTGAAAATAAGGGCGCAAGCTGAAGTCCATTGGGGAGAATTCGAGGCGACCGACTATGAGAGGCACCCTGAATTCATTCAGGGTGCGATCGAGGCGCTGGGAGGCCTGACCGGCGCGATTCTCTGTTTTGGCTGCCTGGGAGACCAGGAGCTGGCCTCACGCGACTTTCAGCACGCCCGCCGGATCATCGAATCCAACTACCTGGGAGCCGTGTCACTTCTGACGCCCGTGGCCGGCTATCTGGAAACAAAGAAACACGGGTTCATAGTCGGACTTTCCTCCGTGGCCGGAGATCGCGGCCGGCAAAGCAATTACATCTACGGCTCGGCAAAAGGCGCCTTTAGCCTGTTCCTGCAAGGACTCCGAAACAGGCTGGCGCCTGCCGGCGTTCAAGTCATTGCCGCTAAACTGGGATTCGTCGATACACGCATGACTTACGGCAAGCCCGGGATCTTTCTGGCGGCTTCACCTGAAAAGATCGGCCGCGGCGTCTACACGGCCGTAAGCCGCTCCCGCAACGTTATCTACCTGCCCTGGTTTTGGCGGCCAGTGATGGCCGTCCTTCGGCTCATTCCTGAGAGCATCTTTAAGAGACTGAAACTTTGATTGAGCTCCGGATTTCACGGATTGACGCCGATCAGATCATAATGACCGATTTTGCGTAGCGGCTGGAAGAATTTTCGCGCGTCTGGGTTTTGGAAGAAGTGATGGATAAACGAGAGTTCCGGTGTCTCAGGATAGAAGAGATAGGAGATCTCATAACGGCGGAAGAGTTCGACTAATTCATTCAGGGTCGTCGAGCCTGGCGCCCGCACCTCGATGCCGGCTCTGATCTCCTTGCCATTCATGCCATCAGCATCTTCCAAAACGACGAGCATCACCTCTCCCTCCGACGGATTCGGGCCCCAGTAGGTGATGGTTGTAACTCGCCGCGCTGAGCCGAGATCGCAGGTTAATTCCAGCTGCTCGCCGGTTCTGGAACGGTGAATACGTCGCAGGCCAACCTCCAGTGGAGACTCTCCCTCTCCGAAGAAAAAGAGGGGACGGTAAGTATCATCGGGCCACTGTGCAGCTGAACCACTGAGAATTACTTTCCAGTACCTGTGCATCCCTTCTTCTGCGGGCTGTAGTCTGATCGTCGAGAGACCTGCCCGCGCCAGGCTGATGTCCAGAATCTGCGTGGTCAGTTCGCTGGCCGGCGAGCAGTTGGGCGTCATGAAAAGAGCCTGGTCCATCATCGACTGGTACCCTGCAGTGAGAGCCAGCACATTGCTCCGGGCTGGAATCTCATTTTCCAGGAAATCGTGAAGCTCCAGGGTATCGGCCCCGCCCAGTCTCTGGGCCAGGTATTCCCGGCGTTCTTCCTCAGAAGTAAAGAGGCGAAACGACTCTGCCGGGGGCAATTGCCAGAGAGACAGCAGGATCAGAGCGGCCGTTGCTATCGCCTGTACAGACCGGGCGTATCTAAATCCTCTCGAGAGGAGCGAGGCTGCAATCACAAGGCTCAACAGCGGGAAGAGAGGGACAAAGTAGCGGACCAGCCGGGTCGAGAGGATCAGGAACAAATAGCCCACGCTGCTGCATCCGGCCAGAAGCAAAATGGGTCGATTTCTCCATCCCAGCAAAACTGCCGGCGGGAAAAAGATCAGGAAAACAGATCCGGGCGAGCCTCCAAATAGATCGCCCTGGAAGGTCAGCAGCCAGGGAGAACCGACAAAATCCCAAAGATTTCCTTCGTAGGCACGCCAGCTCTGGGTGAAGCGCACCAGCCCCCGGTAATCGGACGAAAGATAGTAATCCGGATTATAGAAAACATCGCTCAGGATCGGGGAAACCGGATTACCCACCAAGACCATGTTTTTGATAAGCCAGGGAGCGACGACCAGGAAGGCAATCGAGTAAAGGATAGTCAGAGATCGAATGGGCTTCTCTACCCTGGTCCAGTTGAAGATCATCGCAGCCGTAACCAGCACGACGGCCAGCAATCCCAGGTACTTGGTCCCCATGGAGAGCCCCGCAAAGACGCCCGATAAAACCAGCCATGGAAGGGCCGGCCGACGGACCCAGTTGTAAAACGCAAAAAAGCTCAAAAAAACAAACAGGGCCAGCCCCAGATCCACGTAAGCCGTGCCAAAGAGGAAACCGACGCTGGGGGAAGAGAGAAAGATCAGAGCGGCAAGGCATCCGGCGGGCAGAGTGAAATACTTCCGGCACAAGACGACAAGGGCGGCTGCCGCAAGGATTCCAAAAGCAAAGTTGAAGAGCTTGGCCAGTAACTGCGAATCCAGCAGCCAGGCGAAGGTGTAGATCATCTCGACGGTGAATGGGTAATTGGCATAAACGATGTTCGAGACGTGGTACATGCCGTGATGCGCCAGGTAGAGCCGGGGGACACCCAGGTGGTAATTCAGGGCGTCAAAACCGGTTTCCGGCGCCAGCGCCGCCAGCAAGTAGATCAGGGAGAAGAGCGTAGCCAGCCCCAGGCTGATCTTCCCAAAAAGTCTCTCGACCTTGCCTCCTCCCCAGTTCCACCGAGCTGCCGGGGTCGCCATTGCGGGCGTCCTCCGTTTTCTCAAGGATTGAAAAAAGTAGCCGGCAGTCGTGAGCACGACCAGAAGGACGAAAATCCACCGGTAATACAACTGCAAGGTACCCAGGAGAAGCGTCGCATAAGCGATGATCCCAAGGCCAAGCCCGAGAGCGAAAAGCATCCGTTCCAGCCGGTCCGTTTCCTCATCGAGCGAGAAGCGCGAGATAACGGAATTCCCAAGAGTTTGTGCCAGCCACAAACAGAATAACAACAGGACTAATTGGACTAACCCGCTGGCGGCGATCACTTGAGTATTCTAGTCTCGGATTACACGGATGACACAGATTATTCAGATCAATCCGTGGCTCAGTGCCCGCTAGCAGCCTGTCGGACTTCGCACAACGTGAGCCGTAAGTCCTTTGTTTTCAACGCCGATTTTCGGGCACCAAAAAGTACCATTGTTGAAAATAAAGGACTTACGGGCGAAAGTCCGACAGGCTGCTAGCGCGAGTTTACCTATCCGGGTAAGTAATTGATTGCAAATCGATTCTGGTGAAGGCGTTTCGGTGAACCCAATCTATGCAGTTCCCGCTGGCTCAATCGCACCTGGCACGCCCACGATGGCAGCCAGCTTCCGGCAGAATAATGGAACAGACCGCGATTTCAGCAATCGGAACGGCATGCATTACGTATATACACCAAGCATCTGACGCTTTTCAATCTTCTTTCACATTGGACTTTCACCGCCAAGATAATTCCGTATATACACAACTCGACCAGCCAAGCCATTGATTCTTCTCCATTTAGACGTTCGGACTAGAGCACAGGTAGGAAACTCCCGCTAGGCGGCGAAGGGGATAATCTCCAGCTCGACGGATGGGTCTACAGCTGACAACAATTCTTCCACACGTGCAAACACCGTATCTTCGATCAAGTACGCCGCGCAAATGGTACACTCGGTCACGGGCAACTGCTTGAGAATCACAATGGTCTTTTCAGCGAGCTTGAAAGGCAGATCCGTATGGACAGGTCGCATCTGTCCACCACAAATGGAGCATTTCATCTGGCTTGTCTCCTCGTCTTAAGATCCGCCTCCCATTCAGCAGGGTCTGGATAGTAGGCTGTGACGACCCTGATATTATCACCTTCAACATCAGTAGCAAACAGTACGTCAGTACGTGAAACGACCGAGCCTCCTTTTTACCGAAGATTAAGAAGCTAGGCAGATATTTATCCGAAGGGTAGGATTCAATGAGCTCATAGCTGTCTAGCGCCTCAAGAATGCTCTGCCTCGAAATGAATCTGCCGGCTAAACGCATATTCACATGATACGTCCAGTGGATTCGGCCCCGTTTTATACCGTCCTTTATGAAAGTGAGAACATCCTCCGGAATTCTTGGGTCCGTTTCCACATTCGCTAGTTTGCCCGAACTTTCTTCAGTTCCTCAAGTCCGGCTACCCTTTAACAACTTATCCGTAGGATCCGCGAGTCGGTCTACGACCGCAATCTCACCCGGCAAGAACATCTCTTTGCGCTCAGCAAAGGGCGCAGTGGTCCTTGGTGGCCCCTGTTTCACTGGACCGACAGCCAGATTCGGGTCCATGCTCTGTACGGCCACTTGGCCCTGCTTTTACTCGCCATCCTGCAGATTCAGCTGCGGGAAGCTCAGATCGCATTGAATGCTCCTCGGGCCGTCGAGCGGCTCGCGAAGATCCAGGAGAGTCTTGTTATTTACAGCAACGGAGCCAGCGAGCGGGTCGTATCGAGTTTGGACCAGGAGCAACACCGGCTGGTCCAAGCTCTGGGCCTTTCGGAACTGGCAAAGGAGATGGGTACTACGATCCTCCATTAAGAGGAACTGGCGTGAAACGAAACACTTCTGTCGCAGTCTCGGCTAAACTCTCCGTAAACTTGCGCTAGGAAACCGGAATACCGGACAGGATTTTTCCTACCAAATAGAAAGAGCCGCTCACCACGATAGTCTGGCTTCCATCGGTGACAGCTTTCTGCAGAGCATCCAAGGGCTGCTCAATGGGAGTCCCCTGCGGAAAAACCTGCTTTAATTCGTCCACAGACGCTGCGCGCGGGGAATCAATCTCGGTCAGGTATATGCGATCGAAACAGGGGCTCAGGATGGCGGACATTCCCGGAAGGTCCTTGTCATGCATCAGGCCAATGACCAGAGAGCGGGGACTGGCGGTATGTTCCGAGAGGAAGCTTACAAGATTACAGGCGGCATCCAGGTTATGCGCGCCATCCAGGAAAATATCCGGGTCTCGGCCGATCTTCTGCAGCACTCCCTGCAAGTTGGTGGGGGCCACGGTGGGGGCCCCCAGGGACGCCCCCAGGATCTCGGCCGCCAGGATGGCTAGAGCGGCGTTTTCGACTTGGTTTCTGCCGTAGACGGGGAGGTTGTAAGGTTGTCCATGAAAGGAAAAGCTGTATCTTCCTTCCTCATTCCCCAGGATTTCCACCTCGAGAGGATTCAGTTCCGTGAGTTTGGAGTTCTTTCGCGCCGACTCCTCCAGTAAGACCTCCCGGACCTCCCGTTTCTGGGGAGCTATGACGACGGGACGATTCGGGTGAATGATGCCGGCCTTTTCGCGGGCAATTGCCTCAAGCGTTTCTCCAAGGTACTTCTGATGGTCGAGCCCAACCGGCGTGATGATCGAGAGGAGGGGATCCACCACATTTGTGCTGTCCAATCTTCCCCCCATCCCGATTTCCAGCACCGCCAACTCGACCTCCTGCTCGGCAAAATAAAGGAACGCCGTGGCCGTGAGCGTCTCGAAATAGGTCGGATGGGCGGGAAGGCTTAACCGCGCGATCCCTTCCACGACCCGGCTGAAGCAGGAGGCAAAGGCCTCGGGGTGGATCTTACGACCTCCGGAGATGAAACGCTCTTCCAAAGCGACCAGATGAGGAGACGTATATAAGGCGGCATGCAGCCCACTGGAGTGAGCAATTGAATGTAGAAAGCGCGCCACCGACCCCTTACCGTTGGTCCCGGTCACCAGGACGGCTGGATATTTCAGGTGGGGATTGCCAAGGGCCTGGAGGAGCGTGCGGACGGTACCCAGTCCAAAGCGCATAGTGAGGACCTCGTTGCCCAGCCGGTTGAGGTAGGTGAGACAGTCGGGGTAGTTCATGTCGAAGTGAAGAGTGAAGAGTGAAGAGTGAATAGTGAAGAGTGAAGAGTGAAGAGTGGAAGATAATAGGCGGTTGCCGCACCGATCACATTTGGCCTTTCACTATTCACTATGCACTTCACTATTCACTTCGTCATGAAGTAGAGCGCTTCGGCAATATAGTCCCGCGCCTCTTTTCTGTGCACAACGGCATCCAGCATGCCGTGCTCGAGGAGAAATTCACTGCGCTGAAATCCTTCCGGCAGAGTCTGGCGGATAGTCTGCTCGATCACGCGAGGGCCGGCAAAGCCAATCAGCGCGCCCGGTTCGGCAATGTTCAGGTCGCCCAGCATGGCAAAGCTGGCGGTAACGCCTCCGGTAGTCGGATCGGTCAAAATGGAGATGTAGGGAATCCGCTGCTGGTGCAGCCGGGCCAGGGCCGAGCTGATCTTGGCCAGTTGCATGAGGGAAAGCACACCCTCCATCATGCGCGCCCCTCCGCTGGCGGAAACGATGATCAGTGGCTTGCGATCAGCCAGAGAGCGCTCGATAGCGCGCGTGATCTTCTCTCCGACTACCGAGCCCATGCTCCCGCCGATGAAACTGTACTCCATTGCCGCACAAATGACCGGAGCGCCATGCAGCCTTCCCTGGGCATTGACAACAGCTTCATTGGTTCCGGAGCCGGCAATGCTCTGTTTGAGCCGGTCTTTGTATCTTTTCTTGTCTACGAAATCGAGAGGATCGGAGGAAGTCAGCTCGCCGTCAAACTCCTCGTACTGGCCATCGTCCAGCAGAAATTGCAGCCGCTGGTGCGCATTGATCCTAAAATGATGGGCGCACTTCGGGCATACGAGAAGATTGGCTTCCAGCTCTTTCTTCCAGATGATGTTCTTGCATTCCTCGCACTTGGTGAAGAGTCCTTCCGTGTGGACACGGCGCTCCTCTTCGGGGGAAGCCTGAAGGAGCGTCTTCTCTTTCTTGAACCAGGCCATCGGGTTAATCATAGCTGGGCGAGTTCCGAGTTCCAAGTTCCAAGTTTTGGATCTCGCAAGAGCGAGAGCTTCTGCCGAAATTAGCAAGAAGTTCTTGACTCTAATGACCAAAGCCGGAACTTGGAACTTGGAACTTGGAACTTGGAACCACTAAGATACTCCGATGCGGCGAGTGCTTCGGTGGATTATCATTTTGTTGATCCTGCTTCAGATACCGTTTCTGTACGCGATTTACCAGAGTTATGAGTTGAACATTTATTTGAAGAACTGGGTGGAAAGCGCCCCAGATACGCCTTTCCGCGATCTACGCGGCGGAATTCATGTCCATAGCGCGGCGGGGGGGCATAGCCTGGGGACTTATCCCGAGATCATTGAGGCCGCAAAGTCCTCAGGATATGACTTTTTGTTCATTACGGAGCATCCGCGCCAGTCGCAACTCTACAGAGAGATTGAGGATCCGGAGCTGGTCGTGATCTATGGATGGGAGGAGGAAGCCGAGCCAGAGACTCGCATACTCACTGACAAAGAGCACCGAGTAAGGTTTCTCAGCCACTTTCGGGTGGACCAGCCGTTAGAAGATATCAGCGGACTTGAAATTTACAATATTCACGAAAACGCCGTCGCCGCCGACAACTGGTTCAACCGGGGAGTGTTCCTTTATCATCAGATTTCCTATCCGGGTTTGTTCTTCTTTCACCTGTGGGAAATCGATCGGGAGCGCCTGCAAAAATGGGATCAGGCGCTGGCAGAGCGCCACCTGACAGCGATTGCCGGCAACGATGCCCATCAGAACGTCGGGATCATCCTGCAGTCGGCGTCCGGTGACGGATGGTTTTCCCTGTTGGCCGATCCTTATCGGGAGAGTCTGAAGGCTGTGGCGACCCATGTCCTGCTACCCGGCGACACACTGGTGTCGGAAGAGAGCATTCTCCACGCGCTCGAGCAAGGCACGGCCTACGTCGCCTTTGAAAAAATTGGGGATCCGACCGGATTCAGCTTTCATGCCCGTCATAACGCGTCGATTTTCCCCATGGGATCATCAGTACCCGCCGGTTCCGAACTCCTGTTTCAATCGCCTGTGACAGTCCGTTTCAGAATCATCCGCAATGGGGAAATTCATAAGGAGTTAGAAGGCACTCAATTTACCTTGCAGGCCCAGCAACCAGGCGCCTATCGCCTGGAAGTTTATCCCCTGAATCCCCCCGGACTGCTGGAAGGAAAGCCGTGGATTTTCTCGAATGCGATTTACGTGAGGTAAAAGAGGCCTCTTTTGACACCCAACCAGCGGATCTATATGATTGACCGATAATTGAGCGATGCAGCAGCAGGAATTGAAACTATTCGAAGAACGCCCGGTTTTCTCTGTCTCTCAGATCGTTAATAGCGTCAAATTTCAACTCGAAACAAAGTTTCACGACATCTGGATCCAGGGCGAGGTCTCAAACTTCAAGAAGCCTCCTTCCGGGCACCTGTACTTCACGCTGAAAGACAGCGACGCGCAAATTCGGGCAGTGTGCTTTCGGATGCAGAACCAATACCTGCGATTTAAGCCCGAAGACGGCATGGACATCGTGGCCCGCGGGGCGATCTCGGTCTATCCTCCGCGAGGCGAATTCCAACTGGTTGTTGAATTCATGGAGCCGGTAGGCAAGGGCGCGCTGCAGGTAGCTTTCGAACAGCTTAAGGCCCAGCTCGAAAAAGAGGGTCTGTTCGAGGCCGCCCGTAAGAAAAAGCTGCCTATGCTGCCTTCCAAGATCGGCGTGGTCACTTCCCCAACCGGCGCTGCCATTCAGGACATCCTTCGCGTCTTAAAGCGGCGTAACGATCGTATCCATGTCTTGATTTTTCCGGTCAAAGTTCAGGGGACTGGAGCGGCGCAGGAGATCGCCCGCGCCCTCCATTACTTCAACCAGCGTTTTGACGTGGACACAATAATTGTGGGCAGAGGCGGCGGCTCCTGGGAAGATCTATGGGCTTTTAATGAGGAAACTGTCGCGCGCGCGATTCACGAGTCGCGTATCCCGGTCATCTCGGCGGTCGGACACGAAATCGACTTCACCATCGCCGATTTTGTCGCCGACCTGCGAGCGCCCACTCCTTCGGCAGCGGCCGAAATCGTGGCCGCGGTCCACGAGGAGCTTTGCAACCGGGTCGAACATCTGGCCCGAAGAGCCCATCAATCCATTCGGCTGATCCTGCATGAGAAACGGCGCCGGCTCCAGCATCTGGCTGCAAACCGCGCTTTTGTGGACGCCGAAAGCAAACTCAATTTTTTTCTGCAGCGCCTGGACGAGCTTTATGCTCGTCTGATTAAGACGCTTCCCCGAGGCATTCAGCCTCGTCGAGAACGGTTAACCCAGGTTGAGAAAGGTCTCGACCAGCAGATGCGCTTTTATCTTCAGCAAAAAAAGCAACTTATGAACGCCAGGCAGCATCAATTACAGGCATACTCGCCTCTGGCAGTTCTGGAACGTGGCTACGCTATCGTAACCTCGAATGGCGCCCAGGTGGTCCGTGACCCGGCTCAGGTGGTTCCGGGGGGGCAAATTGACATCCGAGTGGCCCGCGGCTCTTTCCGCGCAATCAGGAAATAGGGGCTTTGGGGAAACCCACGAAAAACTATGGAATACAAGGATTTTGAAAACGCTCTGGCACGGCTCGATACCATCGTCGGGCAACTGGAAAAGGGAGAGCTGGCTCTGGAAGAAGCGCTTCAGCTTTTCGAAGAAGGCATTAAGATATCTCAGTTTTGTACTTCCAAGCTGGACGAAGCTGAGCGCAAGGTTTCTATTCTGCTCAAGAATGACAAAGGGCAACTCTCAGAGGAGCCTTTCTCCTTAAAGGGGGACGAGGAAACATTTTGAGCCATCAAACCAAACCTCTTCCGCAGCCCGACTCGGACACGAACGAGTACCTTCAGCAACAGCGCCAGGTGGTCGATGATTACCTGGAAGAATTTCTGCCGCGCGCTGACTCTTATCCCGAAGTCCTTCATGAAGCCATGCGCTATAGCGTCTTCGCTGGAGGCAAGCGGATCCGCCCTGTCCTGGCGCTGGCCACGGGAGAAGCGCTGGAAGGCGAGTTTCAGAGACTCATTTACTTTGCCTGCAGCCTCGAGCTGATCCACACCTACTCGCTCGTCCACGACGACCTGCCGGCCATGGATGACGATGATTTCCGCCGGGGACGCGCCGCAACTCACAAGCAGTTTGGAGAGGGAGTGGCCATTCTAGCCGGAAATGCGCTTCTCACTCATGGCTTTCAATTGCTGGGGAGCATTCCCGGCCCACCCGAGCTTGCTGAAATCAAGCTGGCACTGATCAACAGAATGTGCCGCAGCATTGGGAGTTCGAGGGGCATGCTCGGCGGGCAGGTGGTGGACCTGGTGACCCAGGGCCAGCCGTTTTCGCGCGATCAACTGGAATACATCCATTCGTCCAAAACAGGCGCCCTGATCCAGGCCTCCGTCTGCGGCGCCGCCGTGCTTTCGAATGCCTCCGAAGAGTGCTCCCAACGGCTGAATGTGTTTGGCTCCAGTATTGGATTGGCCTTTCAAATCGTGGATGATATTTTGGACGTGGTAGGTTCAAGCCAGGAAATGGGCAAATCCTCCGGCAAAGATTCTGAGAGGCGAAAAGCGACTTATCCAGAGATGTACGGGATGGAGAACAGCAGGAAAATTGCCTATGAATTGGTGGATAATGCTATCCAGGAAATCGGCTTTCTGGGAGAAAGGGGCGAACGGCTGAAGGAGATCGCACAGTTTATTTCGGTGCGAAGGTTCTGAGAAAAGGGGCCAACGAATCACACGAATGAAAAGTATGGAATATAAATACCTGTACGACATCAACGACCCGGCCGACCTGAGAAAAGTTCCTGAGGCGGAACTGCAGCAAGTGGCTGAAGAACTCCGCGATTATATTATCCAGTGTGTCAGCAAGACCGGCGGCCACTTCGGCGCGAGTCTCGGGGCAGTCGAGCTGTGCCTGGCGCTCCACTATGTCTTCAATACTCCTCAAGATAAGTTGCTCTTCGACGTAGGGCACCAGGCTTACCCGCATAAGGTGATCACCGGCCGCAGAGACCGATTGCTCACGATCCGCCAATATGAAGGACTGGCTCCATTTTTGAGCCGGCAGGAAAGTCCCTACGACGTTTTCAATGCCGGACATGCCTGCACTTCCATTTCGGCAGCCTTGGGAATCGCTACCGCGCGCGATTTCAAAGCAGAAGATTTCAAGGTGGTCGCCATTATCGGAGACGGAGGATTGACGGGCGGCCTGGCTCTGGAAGGGATCAATCAGGCAGGCTACCTGAAAAAGGACCTGATCGTAGTACTCAACGACAATGAAATGTCGATCTCACCCAACGTGGGGGCCCTCTCGGGATACCTTCAGAGGATTGTCTCGGCTCAGCCCTACCTACGCGTGAAGAAAGATATCGAGCACCTGATACACCAGATTCCGGCCTTTGGGGATCGGATTTACCGCACTACCAAGGAAATCGTTGACGCCGTCAGAACCTATGCCATCCCGGGGCTGCTGATCGAGGAGTTGGGCCTTGAATATCATGGCCCCATTAACGGCCATGACATGAATGCCCTGGTCACGCAACTGAAGGGTTTGAAAGGGAAAAAGGGTCCGCTGCTGCTGCATGCCATCACAACCAAAGGAAAGGGATATGAGGCAGCCGAGAAGGACCAGGTCAAATGGCATGGGCCCTCCGCCTTTGACATCAAGACCGCCACTTTTCTGAAGACGCCTTCCAGGGTTCCCAGCTACACATCGGTTTTTGCCCATACCCTGATTCGGCTCGCCAATGAGGACGAGAAAATCGTGGCCATTACGGCGGCCATGCCAGGCGGAACGGGGCTGGATAAGTTCGCTCGGGCCCACCCCACCCGGACTTTCGACGTCGGGATTGCCGAACAGCACGCTGTGACCTTCGCTGCCGGGATGACTACCGAGGGTTTCAAACCTGTGTGCGCGATTTACTCCACGTTTTTGCAGCGGGCCTACGACCAGATCATTCATGACACTTGTCTGATGGACCTGCCCACCACCTTCTGCCTGGACCGTGCCGGTTTGGTCGGCGCCGACGGCCCTACGCACCATGGGCTCTATGATTTTGCCTACCTGCGCTGTCTGCCCAATATCTGCGTGATGGCTCCCAAGGACGAGAATGAGCTGCAGCACATGCTCAAGACGGCCATCGAGCACCCCCATCCCGCTGCAGTGCGCTATCCTCGGGGCAGCGCCATGGGCGTCGCCATGGATGAGGAGATCCGCACGCTGCCCATCGGCAAGGGGGAAGTGCTCAGGACGGGCTCGGACCTCGCCATCGTCGCCATCGGCAGCATGGTTTATCCTTCGCTGCAAGCTGCGGAGCTCCTGAGCAAAGACGAAATCCAGGCCCACGTTATTAACGCCCGTTTCGTCAAACCGATTGATGAAGAACTGATCTGCGAGACGGCCCGGCAGTTTTCGACTTTGATTTTTGTGGAGGAAGCCCTTGTTCACGGCGGCTTCGCCTCCGCCTGCTGGGAGGCTCTGGAGAAGAACCGAATCTATCGTAATTCCATCTTGAGGATCGGGGTGCCGGACAAGATAATTCCCCATGGATCTCCTTCCCTGCTCCTGGCCAAGTACGGTCTGGACGCGGATGGGCTGTACAATCAGATCACAGGATTTCTGAAGGAGATCTCGTGGAAAAGACCCGACTCGACGACCTTCTCGTCCAAAGGGGAATTGCTGCAGATCGTAAAGAAGCAACAGCAATCATCCTGAGCGGCTTGGTTTTTCTGAAGCTGCAAAGGCTGGACAAACCAGGCATACTGCTCGACTCCCAGAGCCCGATTCAGGTCAAGCCAAAAGATTCCAAGTACGTCTCGCGCGGAGGGCTCAAACTGGAAGGGGCGCTTCGTGAATTTGGCATTTCCGTGCAGAGCTGCGTGTGTCTTGACCTGGGGGCGTCTACCGGAGGATTTACCGACTGTCTGCTGCAGCATGGCGCCCGAAAGGTTTACGCATTTGACGTCGGCCGGGGGCAGATGGACTGGAGCCTGCGCCAGGACCCGCGGGTGGTGGTCAGGGATGGCGTCAACGTTCGAAATCTGGAGACTTCAATGCTGGAAGATGCCATTGACCTGGTTACCGTCGATCTTTCCTTTATCTCACTTCGGCTGATTCTGCCGGGGCTTCGAAGGATGTTAGAGGGCCGAGGCCTGAGGCCTGAGGCCGGAGGAAGAATACTGGCGCTGGTGAAGCCGCAGTTTGAAGCTGAACGGCAAGAGGTGGGCCCGGGAGGTCTTATCCGTGATCCCGCATTACAAAAAGCCATTGTGCAACGAATCAGGGACTCCGCCGAACAGGAAGGCTTCGCTGTATTGGGCGAGACTCCTTCGCCGATAATGGGGCAGAAAGGGAACCAGGAGTACTTTCTTTTATTAGGCCTGAGGAAAAACAAAGGCACTGCAATCAGGCCTCAAGCCTCATTACGCCGCTTGGGCAATCACGCTCTTGACGATGCCCGGCACGTCCAGGATGAGACAGGGACGGCCGTTGCCTAGAACAGTGACGCCGGAGAAGAACTCGAGCTGGTCTACGGGCTGTTGCAGCGGTTTGATGACAATTTCCTGAATATTCTCCAAGTCGTCCACGATAAAGCCGATGGTCCGCTCTCCGGCGGAGATCAGGATCAAATTAAGCTGATGAGGCTGGGCTGGGCGCTGGAAGGCCGCGCGCGGCCGAGGAATCAGAATTTCGCGCAGAAATACCACAGGAATTGTCTTATCAGCCAGCGAAACCACAAAGCTCTCTCCCACGCGGTGAACTTGCTCCTGCGAGATCGAGACGATGCGGCTGATATTTGAAAGAGGAAGGGCATATGTTTCAAAGGCCAGCTTCAGCAGCAGGGCCTTAATCACCATAATGGAAGGAGGCATCTCGATCCGGATCGTGGTCCCCTTGCCGAAGGTGGAACGGATCAAAAGCTCCCCACCAATCGAGTCCACACCCTGCTTCACGACATCCATGCCGATGCCGCGGCCGGAGATATTCGTGGTGGTCTTCGCGAGCGAGAACCCGGGCTGGGTCAGTAAAATCAGGATTTCCTCATCCGGCTTGTTTTCCAGCGCCTCCGCATGGGCCACTTTTTGTTCGATGGCAGCGTGCCTGACCTGTTGCAGGTCAATGCCGCGCCCGTCGTCACTCACTTCAATTACAATCTTTTGCTGTTCTCTCGTGGCCGACAGCCGGATTTTTGCCACCAGGTTCTTGCCGCTCCTTGGGCGCTCATCCCGCGTCTCGACGCCGTGACCGACAGCATTCCGGACCAGATGCAGAATGGGATCATTGAGCTTCTCCAGAAGCGTCCGGTCAATTTCCGTCTCCTCACCCTCAATAACCAGATCGATTTCCTTTTCCTGCTGTCTGGCCAGATCTCGTACCACTCGAGGGAATTTCAGAAAGAGAGAGCGGATGGGTACCATCCGCAGGCCCATGACACTGTTGTGCAGCTCAATGAGGATGCGCTGAAAATGGGAAAGGACTTCCTTGGTATTCACATCCTCGGTTTCCGTGTGCAGCGAAACGATGCGGCTGCCGTCGATGACCAGTTCACCGACCAGGTTCATCAACTTATCCAGCTTTTCAGTCGCGATTCTTACAGTGTCAGCCAACTCAACCGTGGCAGTATCACGGGCGTAAATCAGGGCTGGATCAGCGATAGCGTTCGAGTGCTCACTCAGTCCCTCCAGCTCCTGAAGAAGGGGAGTCAGATCGGGGAGATCTTTCTGCTGAGTTTCGAGGACATCCAGCAGCTCACCAAGGAGATCGAAGGACTTATAAAGAACGTCCGCAGTTGTTGGCGTGACGCGCCTTTGCTGATGCCGCAGGGACAGGAAAACGTCCTCTGTCTTATGGGCGAGCCCGCTGACTTCCTCATACCCGATGGCGGCAGCGTTTCCCTTCAAGGTGTGGATCAACCGGAACATCTCGTCGATAATGCCGACGCTTTCGGGATCCTTTTCAAGCTTCACCAGTGACTGGTTCAGCGCCTCGAGTTCATTCCGGCTTTCGGAAAGAAAAATCTGCCGGTATTCTTGCTCTTTGGAGTTCGTGATTTTAGCTCCTTATTCTTCCAGCGCCCTTCTGACTTCCTCGATCACCCTGTCGTCCTGGAAGGGCTTCACGATATATCCGCTGGCGCCGCTCTTGAGCGCCTCGTCCACCAGCGTATCCTGACCCAGGGCTGAGATCATGACTACCTTGGCCCCGGGATTGATCTTGACCATATCCTTCAGGACACTCAATCCCTGATTACCGGGCATGATGATATCAAGAGTCACCAGGTCCGGATTCAAGTCCCGGAACTTGTTCAGGGCCTCGGAGCCATCCACGGCCTCTCCTGCCACTTCGTACCCGGCTTCTTTCAGTATGTCCCTCAGCATGGTGCGTATGAAGAGGGAATCATCTACAATCAGGACCTTTTGGGGCATCTTGTTTTCAGCTTGCCTTTAGCTGGCTGATCTCGCCCTTGCTTAAGACCCGCAGCAGGTCAAGCACGACAATGAGCCGCTGGCCGGTTTTGGCGACTCCCACAATGTACTCTCTATCAACAGAGTGCTGGATCAGGTAAGGCGATTGTTCGATGTTTTCCTCTGAGAGCTTGATTACCTCAGGCACCTCGTCCACGATCATCCCCACAGTGAATTTGTCGAGCTCGACAATAATCACATGCTCGGGCTCACTCACCGACCCATGAATGACTCCCAACCTTCTGGAGAGATCTACCACGGCTATGATCTGGCCTCGCAGGTTAATTACACCCCGGATATCCTCTGGAATCCTGGGCATTGGTGTGACTTCAGGCAGGACGATCACTTCTTTCACCTGCTGCACGCTGGCGCCATATTCCTCATCGGCCAATCTGAAGACAACGAGTTGTTGCAAGGATGTTTCCAAATCGCCGTGTAAGGCTTCTTTAATCATTTGTCCTAAGCCCTGGACCAGCCACGCGGGTCCGGGTTGCTCTTCAGTTTGAATGCAGCCACTCTCTCCTGCACGTTGGAGGCGATCTCCGCCAGATCCTGACCTGAAGCGGTCAACTCCTGCATGGCGGAGGTCAACCGCTGGGCCGATCCGGTGGTCTGCTGCGCGCCGGAAGAAGTTTGCTGCGCGATCGATGAAATCTCGTCTACAATCTTCACCACGTCCGTGATGCCTTCCTTCTGTTGTTCCGCGGCCTGGGAGATCGCAACTGCCGCAGCTACTGTCTGGTCAATTGTGTTCAAGATCTCTCTAAACGCGTCGGAGGACTTGTTTGTCGCATCGCCTCCGCTGGCCACATTCTTAAGCATGGTTCGGACCGCCTCTGATGCCGTAGCCGATTCCTTTTGCATGTTGGAGACCAGTTCTGAAATCTCATCTGCGGACTTGCGGGACCCCATCGCCAGCTCGCGAACGTTTTCGGCAACGACGGCGAAACCGCGCCCGGCTTCACCGGCCCGGGCCGCCTCAATAGCGGCATTCAAGGCCAGCAGGTTGGTCTGGGATGCGATATCGGTGATGACCTGCAGCGCCTTGGAAATGCGCTCGGTACTGAGGATCAGCGCTTCAAGAGTGGATGAGGTACGCTCGGCAGCTTCGGCGATGCGGTTCATACTATCTACCGCCTCTCCTACTGTTTCCACGCCCTGCTTGGCGCTCTGGCTACCAGCCTGCGCCGCCAGGTTCACCTCATTACCCTTATGAGCAGTTTCTTCTGCGGCTCTCGAGATCTGCTCCACAGATCCTGAAGCGGCTACTGTCTTTTGGGCCTGATCGGAAGCGCCCTGGGCGATCTGCTGAATAGCTTTGGCGACTTGAGAAGTGGTTTGGTTCATCTCCACACCCGAAACGGCCACCGCCTGCGAGGCGGCAGCCACTGTGTCCGCGGCTTCCTTGATCTGGCTGATAAAGGCATTCAGATTTTCGAGAGAAGCGTCAAGATTATCGGACATCTCCTTGATGTCTCCGGCAGTCTGGACACGCACATTTTGGGTCAAATCGCCTTCGGAGATGGCGGTCACGATACGGCTTACTTCGAGGACCGGGACGGCAATCGATTCGATCAGACGGTTGAGAGTATCGACCACCTGCTGCCAGCTTCCACCCACGCCTTCGACCACCGCGCGTTCAGTTAGCTTTCCTTCTTCACCGGCCACTTTTGCCACGCGGCTGATTTCGTCGGCCAGACGGTTGAGGTCGTCCACCATGCTGTTGATGGTATCGGCCAGAGCGGCGATTTCACCTTTGGCTTCAAGGACCAGTTTCTGGGTCAGGTCGCCGTTTGCTACCGCGGTCACGACCTTGACGATGCCGCGCACCTGGGTTGTCAGGTTGCCGGCCATGGCGTTTACGTTGTCGGTCAGGTCTTTCCAGATTCCAGCGACCCCGGGCACGTTGGCCTGGCCTCCCAGTTTTCCTTCCGTACCGACTTCGCGGGCCACGCGGGTTACCTCCGAGCTGAACGCATTCAGGTTGACCACCATCTGGTTGATGGTGTCCTTGAGCTGCGCGATTTCGCCTTTGGCGTCTACGGTAATGGACCGCGTCAGATCGCCGAAGGCGACCGCCGTCGCCACTTCCGCAATGCTTCGCACTTGAGCGGTCAGGTTGCCGGCCATGAGATTTACGTTGTCGGTCAGTTCTTTCCAAATTCCCGCTACGCCAGGAACTTCAGCCTGCCCTCCCAGTTTTCCTTCCGTACCGACCTCGCGCGCCACGCGCGTTACCTCCGACGCGAAGCCGTTCAGGTTGATGACCATCTGGTTGATGGTTTCTTTCAGGTCGGCGATTTCACCGAGGGCCTCGACCGTGATCGACTTGGTCAGGTCGCCGTTGGCGACCGCCGTGGAGACTTCGGCGATGTTTCGCACCTGAGAGGTGAGGTTGCCGGCCAGAAGATTTACGTTGTCAGTCAGATCTTTCCACGTTCCGGCTGCACCCGGCACTTCCGCCTGGGCGCCCAGACGTCCTTCCACACCTACGGTGCGGGCCACATTGGTGACTTGGTCGGCAAAGGTGCCCAGTGTATCGGTCATGTTGTTGATGGTATCGGCCAGAGCGGCGATTTCGCCTTTGGCCTCCACGACCAGTCTTTGCGTCAAGTCTCCCTTGGCGACCGCAGTCACCACGTTGACGATGCCGCGCACCTGGGTCGTGAGGTTGCCGGCCATGAAGTTGACGTTATCGGTCAGGTCTTTCCAGATTCCTGCGACCCCGGGCACGTTGGCCTGGCCTCCCAGCTTTCCTTCCGTACCGACCTCACGCGCCACACGGGTTACTTCCGACGCGAAGGCGTTCAGGTTGACCACCATCTGGTTCATCGTTTTCTTCAGGTCAGCCATCTCACCCTGAACTTCGACCGTGATGGACCGGGTGAGGTCGCCGTTGGCGACCGCCGTGGTCACTTCGGCGATGTTTCGCACCTGCTCGGTCAGGTTATTGGCCAGCATGTTGACATTGTCGGTCAGGTCTTTCCAGATTCCCGCTACGCCAGGAACTTCAGCCTGCCCTCCCAGTTTTCCCTGGGTGCCGACTTGCCTGGACACCTTCGACACGTCATTGACGACCCCGCCGATCATGGCGACCATCGCGTTGTAAGATTCGGCAATATCGGCGTGGATATCCTCGCGCTCTTTCGACAGGCGGACCGAAGTATCACCATTGCGAAAAGCTTCGAGCGCTTCCAACAGCTTCTGAAGCTGCTGATGCGTGTAGGCTTCCTCTTCCAGCAGATAGTCGCGATGGGTGGCAAGGCCCGCTTCCTCTCCGTCACTCTTCCTGACCGGACCTTTGCCGGTCCTTCGCATCAACTTTTCGTTGCCAAGGGTTAAATTGTCGCCAAGTGCCATGAAGCCTCCTGTATTAAGATAAGAACTCCTGAGCCAAAGCCCTATAATCTTTCGCACCCGCCGACTGGGGCGCGTATTTAAGAACGCTTTTTGCAAATGATGGGGCTTCCGCCACGCGGACGTTTTCCCGAATCACTGTATCAAACACTCTTTCCTGAACATTTGTCCTGATCAGGTCCAGAACCTCGCTGCTTAGCTTCCAGCGGGGATTGTATCGGACGGGAAGAATCCCTTTTATTCTCAAGTCGCGCTGGAAGGCTCGCTTGAAATCATCCATGGTAGCCAGCAATTGAGTAAGCCCCTGAAGGCTCAGCACCTCCATGAGCACGGGGATCAACACGCCGTCTGACGCGTTGAGCGCATTGACGGTCAGGACGGACAGGGAAGGCGCGCAATCAATAAGAACATAGTCGTACTTTCCTCTGAGACCTCGCAGATAGTTCTTCAAAAAATCTTCGCGGCCTGGAGTGGAGGCCAGCGCCAGCTCGATATCCGCCAATTCCAGAGAACTGGGTAACACGTGCAAATTCTTGTTCTCGGTTTTGTGCAAGGACCCATCGCTGAATACGCCGATTAGGGTTCCCCTCGGGGGCGAAAGCCCCAGCGAATAGGAGAGACTTGCCTGCGGGTCAAAATCGACCAGCAGGACTCTCTTGCCCAGATCGGCCAGGGCTGTCCCTAAATTAATGGTGGTGGTGGTTTTTCCGGTCCCACCCTTTTGGTTAATTACCGCAATGATTTCGCCCACTATAAGCCCCCACTATCTACGCTCTGGCCAGCTCCTTATTCATTTTACCCACGCTTTGTGAACGGCTTCACTCGATCATAAGCCGAAAAAGAGGATTAGAGAACAGTTAATTCCAAAAAAATATGGCTATTGTATCAGAGGGAGGAGGTGGCGGGTGTCAGGTGTCAGCCGTCAGGTATCAATCTCACCTCGTCAGTCTCCTGATCTGATCCAGCGTCTGGTTAGCTGCCCGGAGTTGCTGCAGCAGGAGTTGCGCCTGAAAAGCAGCGATGGTGTACTCCCCGTCATCAAGCGCTTGTGAAACACCGGGGAGCGGCTTACTGGCGTAGCCGGTATAATAACCAGGAGCGTAAATGGCATGTTTGAACCAGGGCCGTTTGGGCAAGCCCTCTTCCAGGAGAAAGTTCCGTTCAACCTGGCGCAACAGCTCGTTAATCCTGGCTACAGCGGTGGCATTGACATTCCTGTCGAGCATTCTTTCAATCCCCTGGTTGATCTCGCGGCCAATTTCATCCATCGCCTTTGCCTCCTGAAGGAGGCTCTCCCAATTGATATTTACTTCCTCGATGCGAGCGGATTGCATCCTCAGACTCTCCAGGTGTCCGGCGATTGCCTGTCCGTAATCGCTGTAGTCAAAAGGCAGCACATCAGCGTTGGCCAGGCGCAGCGCCATGCGTCCCCAGATCTTCGTCATAACGGGATGGTACTGCCATATGGGATCGCCAAAGCGAGTCATCCAATAATGAGTGTCATAGAGAGAATGATAGACGCCGTAGTCGCCCTTAAACCCCATAGTGAGCGAGGGGACGCCTAGGTGATCCAGGAACACGGTGTAATCGGAGCCGCTGCCCAAATCACCCAGCTTCACGTCGGCTAGGGGCTCCTGATCGTCTTTCTGCTGGTTGTCCTGCTGGTCGGCCAGCCAAGCCTCATGCACGCTCTTGCCTGTGGCGGGATCTTCCACCGTGCGCACGACTTCCCGGACCAGGTCCTGAAGAGAGGGGACAGCGGAAGCAGCGAATGTGTTGCCGCTCACGGCCGAATCGACGTTCAAGTAGGCGACAGCGTTTTCCGTCAACTCAGCTCTTAAATCTTCGGCCCACTCTGTTGATCCGAGAAGACCGTACTCCTCGCCGCCCCAGGCAGCCAGGATGATGGTCCTCTTGGGCCGAAAGCCTGCCTGAAGAAGCTCTCCCAAGCCCGAAACCAGTTCCAGTAAGCAGGTTGTTCCACTGTTGGGATCCACAGCGCCATATGTCCACGCGTCGGTGTGATTGCCCAATACGACCCATTCGTTCGGATATGTGGAACCGCTGATCCTGCCGATGACGTTCCAGACAGGACGGACAGCGTAGTCCATTTCCAGGCTCATGCGGATGCGGGCGGGACCAGGCCCGACATGATAGGTAAAAGGCAAAGCTCCCTGCCACCCCTTGGGAACCACGGCGCCGGCCAGATTCTCGAGGATAGGCCTGGCTTCTTCATACGACAGAGGCTGAGAAGGAATGGAGGGCATATTGCTGATCTGCTCTTCAGGGATGCGAGTCGCTCCCTGAGTAGCGGCAATCCCCGGGGTCAATGGGTCTCCCGGGTGGATGAACAGATACTGGACGCTGCCCCGCTGCACTCCGGACGGAGGTCGCAAGGGGCCAAAAGGATAAATGTCTCCCTGGAAGTAACCATCGTCCATGGGATCGGAATAAATAAGAATGCCGGCCGCGCCCTGCTCTTCGGCCACCTTCACTTTGACCCCACGAAAACCCCCGCCATAGCGCGCCAGCACGATCCTATCGCGAACATCGACTCCGAGATCCCTCAGCCTCTCGTAATCGTCGGGAAGGCCGTAGTTCACGTAGACGACCTGTCCCTCGGCTTGGCCCGAAGGAGAGTAGGCGTTGAAAGGCATGATCACATCCTGGGCAAAAGTGTCTTTGTCCAGTTCGTAGCCCTTTTCCTGAAGACTGAAATCGAGCTCACGAGGTTCTAAAAGCTGAACCCGAATTTCCTTTGGATAGGGATAATAAACCTGGTATTCGACCAGCTCAGCCGGGATTCCGGCGCCCGAAAAATGCTTAAAGACGTACTCTACGACTTGACGTTGAGAGGGCTGACCCTCGATGTGCGGCTCTTCCGTCAGGATGAGGTGGTGCCGTCGGGAGGATACCGGCGAGGGCACCGACGAAAACATTTCTTCAATTTTGAGCTGCTGTGCGCTGTTGTCGGCTGTAAATCCCATGGGCCGCGGCAGGCCATTGGCCGGGCCGGCGAACAGCAGCGTGGCTGAAAGCAGGACAGTAAGGGTCTTGAGGAACATGGAGCCATTGTACTGTGTGGCTCGGGATTCGTCATTCGTGATCCGGGCAGTACATTGCTGAGCAAGCCGAGCGGCGATGATCCGGGGCCGGCTCGCTATCGATCACGGATCACACCTATCAGCCTGCTCAGGTGATTCGCCAGCGTACGCATGTTCGTGTCGAAGTTTCGCCAAAAGCCCAGGATACCGGATTCATGCGTGTCCGAGACGACCTTGAGTGCCAGAGCGGGTATTGAGAGATCCGCAGCGGTCTTCAGTGCGGCGACTGCTTCCAGGTCACAGATCGAGGCGCCGGTTCGCTCGAAAAGACGCAGGCGGTCCTGGGCACGAAGAACCGGCCACCCTACCGTAATACCGCGGCCTGAGGCCTGGTAACCGATGCTTTGGAGGCTTTGGAGGACCGACTTATCCAGGACAACTTCTTCTTTCCCAGACATTGGGCCATTCGAAAGTTCCCAGATCTCGGGGCAAACAATTTGGCCCATTTCCAAAGAGGGGTCGAGTTGGCCGGCGGTGCCGGTGAAGATAAAAAGGGAGGGTTGACGGCGGGCAAAGTATTCTTGGAGCGACAGTTGCGTCGTTTGACGCCCCAGGCCGGTGGCTATGATCTCGCAATCAGAGTCGATATGCCGGCGTAGTGCAGCCGCCTCTTTTTTCAGGGCACAGGCGATGAGGAGATCACATCCAACCGACATCGACCCCGCCCACGCCGGTCTTGATCCTGAAACGGATGATCTTGTCTACGCGATCGATATTTTTGCTGTAATAAGTGTTCCCGCGCTTTGTAAAGTCTTGCAGGTTCAGGCCGGAAAGAAAATTGGCCGGAGCTCTGATTTCGGCTCCGACACTGCGCGGAAGCCGAATTTCCACACCGCCGATCCCCACCTCAATTTCCACCTCTCCGGAGTGTTGCCAGGCGCCAGAGAAATCCAACTCAGACCCGCCAATTCCACCATGGAAGCGGAAGGTCTTAAATCCAAAATTTCCCAGGCCCGTTACTTCCAGAGCGCCGATCCCGCTTCGGATTTCCAATTCTTCACAGACGGTCCGGTTCGGTGACAGCATGGAGACCCTGGTTTCGCCGACTCCGCTCTCCAGGTTCAAAGAGCGAACGCTCATCCCGCTTAAATCGATCTCACTGTCACCGACGCCGCTGTGGGTCTGGAGAGCCAGAGGCACATCCGGGTTCAGGCGCAAATTCAATTGCGTTTTCAGGTTGCGCACCGATCTGGCTTTTCCTTCCAGAGCTACTTCCAGGCGGGCCTTCCCTCCATCTCTCTCGTATTGCACACGCGGCTCAAAGGCTCCATTGTATTGAAGATCCAGATCGTAACTCTGAGAAGGGCTTCCGGCCTCAATTTGGAGTGTTCCAACGGCGACTTCGATGTCGGCCTCGATGAGTTCCTCGCCCTGCAAGGGCGCATCTTGACGCAGCCTAGCATTGTAGGCCTCGCCATCATCCAGGTCCAGGAAGCAGGTCGAAAACGCCAGGGCTGCCAGAACTGCTATAAGTGCGGTCTTCATTTTCTTTCCTCGCCTGAGGCCTCCGCGTCGATCCGGATACTGGCGAACTCGGTTTGAAGCTTGACCTCCGGACCGTCACCAAAAGCTGTATTCAGCACCTGGAGGTTTTCTCTCCGGGAATCCGTCTCGCCAAATTCAGACCTTATCTCGCCTCCGGGAGCCGATGCCGACAGTCTGAACTGAGCATTGGCAGCCAGAGAAAGCCTGATGTCGCCATGGCGATTAATGGCCGTGATCGGTCCAGGTAATGAGGCGCCGGCAGTCATTCGAATCTCACCGAACTCATTCTGAGCCTCGACCGAGCCCCCGAACTCCTCAAGTGACAGCCTTTCCAGTGAAGTACTGATGCTGGCGTCTCCGCCCAGGCCGCGGACTTCCACACGCGAGCCTTTCGCGCGGATCGACAAGCTAGACTCCAGATCTTTGGCCTCAATTCTGGAATGGGTGGCATCGATCGTAACCGGATTGCTGATCCTGGACAAATTGACATTGCTGTAAGAGGTCTGCAGATGCAGGGGTGCCCGGATATCATTGGCGGTGACGGGTTCATAGGAGTTCTTGATGTCAACTGCCTGGGCCGCATTGCTGACACTGACTCGTGAGCCGTCGCCTGTGATCGTCGTTGTCCCCGAGACATTGTTGACTCTCACCGAGCCAAAATGGTTGCGGGCTGAAACGTTGCCCACGATGTTATCGGCGCGGATGGAGTCGTAATCTGTGGCCGCCTGGATATCGCCTTCAATATTATTGAGGGCAACCGATCCCCTGCGGTTCTGGACCGTGACCGCGCCTGCGACAGATTCAATCGTGATGTCGCCATATTCGTCTTCCACCTGACAGGGCGCTTTCAGGCCAACAATTCTCACATCGCCATAACCGGCGGTCACTCTTGTCTGGGTACTCTGCGGAACATTCAGGGTCAGATGCGTGTGAAACCTGTAATCCTGATCCGGAAGCGATGTCCGGTTGGTCCCGACATGAAGGACCCCGGCCTCACTCCGGGTCACCAGTTCGATTTTCTCTGAGACCGCTTCTGCCTTGTCCTGGTCATTTCCAAATACGACCTTGGCTAACTCGATCCTGACTTCGTCTGAAGCCGTGGCCGTCACACGGACATCGCCATAGAGATTCGCAATCTCAATCTCCTGCAGGCCGCTGGCTGAAAGACTCTTCTGCTCCTCCCAACGATGCTCCTCCAGGTTCAGTGCGCCGATCGAAATCGGAAAATAATCACCAGCGATGACCACCGGCCAGTACAGGTCGAATACTTCGCCCCGCACCTCCGCGGCTTTGGCCGCGGCGAAACCCAGCAGGACGACGAAAACTGTTCCTATCAGCTCCTCGATCCGGAATTGCAGCTTTCCCTGCAGGCGATAGAAGTCGATGACTTTCCCCAATCCAAAGAGGATGATCACCAGAGGCCAGTAGCGCCCAAAGAAGTCCAGACCGCTAACGATATCGAGGAGATCGAGGAAGATAAGGAGGCCTGTGGCAGTCCAGAAGATCCCGCTCAGCAGACCAGCCTTGCCGGGGCGATTCAGCAGCTCTTCCTGACTCCATGTAAAGTGCCGGACCAGTCGAGTCAGCCCCAACCACATAAGTAGCAGAGGAATCGCATACTGAGCAATCCTCAGCCAGCGAAGATCCAGCCCCACCAGGTTTTCGAGAAGAAATATGGCTCCAATGGCGATCAGGACCAATCCGGCTATGAGTGGAGCCAGGCCGCGTCTGTTGGACATTACGGATTCTCCTCTCCAGACGGGCGCTGTTCAAGTGAGTGCGGTGGCCGGGGCGGGCCGCTGGCCGGGTACCCTGTGGATGCTCGCGGCTCGGTTCGAGCTCCCCCGTTTGGTCTCTTATAATGATCGACGATGAGATAAATTCCCAGCGCCACCAGGAGTAAAGGCCAGAACTGCACCATGAAACGGAAGCTGATCAATCCGATGTTGTCGAGGAAGAAGAAAATTCCCAGCAGGATCAGAATTCCTCCCCAGATGGGGGCATTGATCTGTTCGAAGTTCTCCGCCCCTTCGGCGATCTCGGGATGAGCGACTCGACGCCTGATGATGGCCTGAGCGGCGCGGTAGGCATCCATGATGGTGAAGATATAGAAGGCAAATACCGCGATTGCGAAGACGCCGGAGGCTTCAGCGGCCAGCACCCACAATCCTATAAAGATGGCGAAATGGGTGACCGCCGTGGTGTACTGGCGATTGTAGACTGCCCCCATCCCGGGGATGAGTGCCAGGAGAGCGGCCCGGCTGGGGCTGAAGGTGGCAAAACTTGGGGTATTGACTATGCCGGCCAGTTCCGCGCCCGATACCAGGCAATCCTGACAGTAGATATTGCCTTTGACAGTATGTGCGCAAGCCTGGCACAAGTATCTCCGGCAAACCGCGCAGGTCTGAACCGAGTCTACTTGAGGATGGTAGTAACATTTCATTAATTTATCCTCCTGAGCTATTCTCCTGCTCATCGGCAACCGGCTCCTGGCCTGCGACGCCAGATTCATCCGGATCCCCTTCCCCCAGTCCGAGATAATAATCCAGCCGTCCGTAGAGGTCTTGCTTCAAAAATTGAATTTCCCCCAGAAAGCGGGTCCCATAGCCGTTGATCTGGGCTGATTTCTTGGAGATCTGGCTGGACAATCGTCCAGCGCTTTCTCTGAGGGCCGAGGGGCTCAGATCAGAGGACGCCGCCCAAAGGGCCGGAGCAAAGGAGCCGACGAAAACAGATATAAAGACACACATAAAGACCGAGCCAAAGGCGAAACGCCGGCTCAAGAAGGGGGAAAGCGTGGGCAGGACCAAGTCGGACCAGAGCGAGTGTATCCTGGAGCGCCCGCCAGTGTGATCGAGAATCCAGTCCACCATTTCTGGCGGAGCAGGGACAGGGGGCAGAGCAGCCAACTCCCTCTGCAACTCGGAGACGCTCTGCAGCAGGCCCGCACAATCGGCGCATCCGGCTGCGTGGCCCTTCATGGCCCTCTGAAGATGCGGATCGAGGGTCTGATCCATCCACTCCAGAATTAAAGACTCAAACCTTGCGCAATTCATAAATCCGCTCCCGTGGGTTCACTCTGGTTTTTTTTCAAAATCTTTGCCAGTTCAATTCTTCCCCGATTGATCCGGGATTTTACGGTGCCTTCGGGCACGCTCAAGATCTGGGAGATCTCCGAGTAGTTATATCCTTCTATATCACGTAGAATGACGGCTTCTCTCAACACGTCCGAGAGCCTTTGCAGTCCTCGGGCCAAAAACTGGGCCCTTTCCTTGTAATGCAAACTTTCATGGGGTCCCGGCAGGGAACCCGAAAGATGCGAGTCCGGCTTGAAATCGAGCACCTCCAGTTCCTCGCTGCCTGCCACATTTCGCTTGCCCTTCGTGGAGCGGTGCTGATCGATAATGAGATTTCGGGCAACTCTCATGATCCAGTTTCCCAGTGCGCCCAGGTCCGAACGATAGCCCGAGAGATTCTGGTAGACCTTCAGAAAGACATCCTGCGTCAGGTCCTGCGCTGCATCGAATTGATGTGTAAACCTGTAAGCCACGTTATAAACCCTTCCCGAATAGAGCTGCACCAACTCTTCCCAGGCGCGAGAATCCCCTTCCAAACATCGCTTAGCCAGCTTCGCGTCTGAATCTTGCACCGGGTCTCGAACTTTCTATCCATTACAAAGCATCTGTTCCCTTATGCATTTACACACAGGAAACGGAAACAGAAGGGAAAAAGTTCCCGGAATTTTATAGCATTTAGGTTAAGTGTGGTGATAACTATATTTTATGCGCTGCCCCTACTGTGGTCATCGAAGAGATCGAGTGGTCGATTCCCGGGAGAGCAAGGAGGGAGAGGCGATTCGCCGGCGCCGCGAGTGCCTGTCCTGCCACCGGCGTTTTACCAGCTATGAGAGAATCGAAGAGATTCCTTATATGGTCGTTAAGAAGGGGGACCACCGTGAACGCTTTGAGCGCTCCAAGGTGTTGGCGGGATTGCTTAAAGCCTGCGAAAAAAGGCCCGTATCGGCACGCCAACTCGACGAAATCGTGAACGAAATCGAGCAGCGCCTGATTGAAAGTCGGGACCGGGAACTCTCTTCCGAAGAGATCGGGCAGCACTTGATGAGGCGGCTGAAGGAGATCGACAAAGTCTC
This sequence comes from Acidobacteriota bacterium, assembly GCA_050747825.1. Taxonomy (GTDB): domain Bacteria; phylum Acidobacteriota; class UBA6911; order RPQK01; family JBOGJG01; genus JBOGJG01. The sequence continues at coordinate 50,010 of JBOGJG010000420.1, forward strand.
TTACGTCCGTTTTGCTTCCGTTTACCTCGAGTTTGAAGACGTCAGGGAGTTTGCAAAGGAAGTGGAGGAATTGTGATTCAAATGACGAATCACGAATCACCGTGTCCGAATTCAACCTGATCGACTGGGTGCGCAATCAGCCACAGGACCTGCCTTCTTCGCTTATCAAAGGCATTGGAGATGACTGCGCTGTTCTGGACCCTGGTTTCGCGCGCCGGATGGTCGTAACGACTGACGTTCTGGTCGAGGATGTGCACTTCCGCCGCCGCTGGATCAATCCATATTTCCTGGGGCGCAAGGCCATGGCCGTAAATCTGAGCGATCTGGCTGCCATGGGGGCCCGGCCCTACGGCTGCCTGCTGGGTTTGGCCCTTCCGTCTGATCTCACCAGGGGATACTTCCCGGAATTCATGCGAGGCTTCCTGGAGGAAGGCGGGCGCTGGAAGGCTCCGCTGATCGGCGGCGACCTGTCTCGCGGCCGGCAAATCCAGATCAGCGTGACGATGCTGGGCTACGTGGGGAATGGAGATCCGATTTACCGTTCGACCGCCCGTCCGGAAGACCTCATCCTTGTAATCGGCGAACTCGGGTTTTCCGGCACAGGACTCGAGTTGCTGGAGCAGGAAGACCCCGAGCAGCTCTCCATTGCAGCCAGTGAGCGAGAGCTGCAGGATTGGGCCGGTGACTCTTTTCGATATCGCTGCCTCAAGGCTCACCTGCTCCCTCAGCCCCAACTGGATGCGGCTGTCTGGCTTCAGGAGAATGGCCTCGCAAATGCCCTGATCGATGTGAGCGACGGCCTGGCAGCCGACCTCTTGCATATCTCACGCCAGAGCCGGCTTTCGGCCCAACTGCAGACTGAGCGGCTGGCTTTGTCCGCCGGTGATGCAGGTGACAAAATAGACACAAAAATGATTTTAGAGGGAGGTGAGGATTACGCGCTCCTCTTCACCGCTTCCCCGGAGCAGGTGAAAAGGCTGCAGTCTTTGTATCCAGGCGACCTTCCGCTTTGTCACATTATCGGCAAATTGGTGAAAGGTAAGCCCGGTCTCTACTTAACCGGTCCGGAAAGTCGAGAAGAATACGTCCCCCGCGGATTTGATCACTTTCACTCACTTCTCACGTGATAAAATGTAGGATTCCTTATGAACAGGCAATGCCTTTGCTTGCTGGTTTTGCTCCTGGCGAGTGTGACGACTTCTTATGCACAGGTGGCTCAGGGGCCGCAGCGAGTGGAAAGTCTCGTCAACATCGACCTGCGCACGGACATTCGCGTGTTTACGGTTATGGCGGCTTTAAACGTGGCCGGCTTCGATTATCAGGTGCCTGGTCAGGAAATGTCGGCCGTACGGCAGAGCCTGAGGCGCGACCTCGAGGCCCAGCGACTCGATGTGCTCCTGGTCTCCAGGCTCAAGAACTTCTTTTCAGACCATCTCAACCGCCGCCAGGAATCCGAGCAGCACGTGCCCTACATCTCGCTCGCTCTTGTTCTGTCGGGTCCTCCTGAATTCGAGATAACGGTTCCGACGGAAGATCTTCCGGAGGACGCCGTCCAAGTCCTCGGTTTTGAAGACCTGGTGAAGGAGTTTTATCGAGCCGCCAGGATCGACTCGCTGTGGAAAACATACCGTCATCAATACCTTGAGGAGCTTGCGGCCTATCGGCCCGTGTTTATGGAGGTCATTCAGGAGACTCTAAAGTATTTCCGCATCCCTCCGCGAATCGTCCTCGATCGCCAGATCATCCTGATGCCCGATCTCCTGGGAGTCAGAGACCTTGTAAACGCCCGGAACCTGGAAGACACTTACTATGTTGTGACCGGGCCGGCCGAAGATCCGGCTGACAACTATGCTCAACTCCAGCATGAGTACCTGCACTTCCTGGTGGATCCTCTGGTAGAGAAGTTCGGCGCGGCCGTGCTGGCGAATGACGACCTGATGAAGCTGGCGCAGAGCCAGCCGGCGATCAAGAGCGATTACCAGAACAACTACCTTCTGGTGATCAAGGAGTCGCTTATTGAAAGCATCATGATGAAGATGCATCCCGAGGAGGACCTGGATCGGAAAAAGGTGGAGCTGTATCGGCAAGGCTTGATTTTTATGCCTTACTTTGAGCGAAGCTTAAAGCTTTACGAGCAAAGCGATTTGCTCTCCTTCCCCGCCTATTCCGAGACTCTTTTCCACGGAATTGATGAGAAAATCATTGAGCAGGATGAAAGGGAGATTGCCCGTCTGGAAAATGAATTCTTCCAGCACCAGCGGGCCGAGCGTGAAGCGGCCGAGCAACGCCGGCAAGCCATGGTCCGGCGGATGCAGATCCGCGACATGTTAGTCGAGGCGGAGGGCTTGATCGCCCAGCAGAGCTATGAGTCGGCTGAGGCGAAGCTGAACGAGGTTTTGCGAGAAGAGCCGGGCAACGGAAATGCTCTGTTTTACCTGGCCCAGGTCGCCTCTCAGCAAAGGGAATACTCGCCGGCGCTGCAATACTACGAGCGGGCCAGCCAGGCTCCCGGACTGGATGTCTGGATCAAAGCACTTTCGCTGCTGCGAATGGGCAATATCTTTGCGTTCCAGGGGGAGCTGGCTCAAGCGCGCGTCCGTTTCGAGCAGGTACTTGCTCTCGAGGGCGACCTGAGAGGAGCACGGGAGGAAGCGAGGGAGGCCATAGAAGGGCTGACCGCTGACAACTGACACGATGGACTGAAGACTGAGTTGTCAGCCTGTAACCATTTACCAGTTTCGTTATCTGAACCTGAAAGACCAAATTCCATTTGGAGGATGAAATGAAAAAGCTTTTAATGATAGGCGCCGCTCTGGCCGTGTCGATGATAGCTGTTGCGCCGGCCCAGGATTCTCAAGAGCCGGCGCAGGAGCAGCAGCAGCCTGAGCAGGGAGACGCCACGCAGCAGGAGACACCGGCTGCAGAACCGCTTCCACGGGTCATCGGCCAAACTCGAAGCCCGGAAGAATTTGACGCCTGGCGAGCCATTGACCAGGCAGCCACTCTGGAGCAAAAGGTCCCGCTGGCCAGGGAGTTTCTCGAAACTTACCCGGACAGCGGTCTGACTCCATTCGCTCACGACATTCTGGCGCGCCACTACTATCAACAGAACGACATCGACAATTTTGTTGCTCATGCCGAAAAATCACTGGCGGAAGTGCCTGATAATCTGGCCCTTGTCTCACCTCTGGCATTCATATATGCCGAGCAGAACAAAACCGACGAGGCACAGGAGAAAGCCCAGCATGTGCTCGCAATGATCGATCGGCTCGAGGCGCCTGAGGGGGTCAGCATGGCCGACTGGGTCATGGAGATCGAAAAATCGAAGGCTGACGCCTATTATGCGCTCGGAAAATCGCACATCAACAGATTCACTGAGAATCCCGAGTCTGCTGACGGTGCTGAAAACGTGAATCTCAAGCAGGGAATTGAGAACCTGGAAAAGGCTATCGGTGCTGATCCTGGTCATGACTATGCTTATTTTCGCCTGGCCTACTCCTACGCCCAATTGAACAATGCCCACAAAGCGCTTCAATACTACGCGCGCGCCGCGGCCCTGGGAACGCCTGTCGCTCCGATCGCCAAAGAGCAGGCTGAAAAGGTGCACGAGTTCATTGAGCAGACTCAATCGGAATCCGAGACAGCTCAGAAGACGGTGGAGCAGGTAGTCGAGGAGCAGGCGGCAGAAGTTCAGCAGGCAGTGCAGGCGCGCCAGCAGGAGCTGCAGCAGAAGATTCAGCAGCTCGAGCAGCAGCGCCGGCAACAGCAAGGCCAGCCTGAGCCGCAAGTGGAACCGCAGCCCCAACCATAGTCCGCTTAACGTTCAAGCCATATGACTGACGAGCGCCTGGAAGAGCTGCACAGACTGGAGACCAAGCTCAAGTACAGATTTGCAGACCGCTGCACGCTGGACCGGGCGCTCACCCACAAATCCTTTATCCAGAACCCCGTCCTGGCTTCATCCTTTGAGGGGCGGCCGGGCAGTTACGAATCTCTGGAATTTCTGGGAGATTCCATTCTGGGATTCATCATCAGCGAGTTCCTCTTCCTCAACTACCCTCAACTGCCTGAGGGCCAATTATCCAAGATCAAATCTTATCTGGTCTCGACCGATCGGCTCTTTCGCTTATCGCGGGATTTCGATCTTGGGGAGTTTTTGCACCTGAGCCATGGAGAGGAAAAGACCGGAGGTCGCAAGAAGAAAGCGATCCTGGCCGATTTGTTTGAGAGCGTCCTGGCAGCTATCTTCCTGGATGGAGGCCTTGAGCCTGCGCGTGAATTCGTCCTCATCCAGTTTGATCCCTATTTCCAGGAAATCGCCAGTGGCAACCTGGACGTGAAGGACCACAAGTCGAGCCTGCAGGAGGAGCTTCATACCCTGGGGCTTCCTCAGCCCAGGTATCGTGTGATCGAAGAGGCCGGTCCCGAGCACCACAAGGAGTTTACTGTCGAGGTCCATATTGACGGTAAACATAGGGGGCTGGGCTCAGGTAAGACAAAAAAAGAGGCTGAACAACGCGCCGCCGAGAGCGCCCTGGAAAGCCTTTCCGCTCCTTCGTAGTAGCCTTTGCAGAATTGAATTTGACGGCCGCCTCAGGCCTTCAGGACGGTCCAGACATACACAAGCGTCAACAGGTCAAAAGCGGCATGGGCCAGCATGGGAGCGATCAGTTTGCGGCGCCAGATGAAGAGCAGGCCGAAAAGGAAGCCGAGAACGCCGGCGCCGACGGCGTTGTCCACCCCCTGGATGTTGTGTCCGACGGCGAAAAAGATGCTCCACAAAATGAGTCCGGCGGCCAAGCCACCCAGATACTGATTGAAGCGGACCAGCACAAAAGCCCTCTGGACTTCCTCTTTAAATCCACCCACATAGATGCTGCTTATGAGAAATAACGCCAGATCCTGCGGGGTTTCAATCAGGTCGAGCAGGGGATTAGTCGTCGAAACATACTGGGGCAGCCAGTAGCGAAAGAAAATACTGACGCCAAGAGTAGCCCCGAAAAGAATTGGAATGGCTAGCACCCCCGTGAGCGCCTCCCGTCCCGCATGCCGCCAATCCCAGCCAATTTTGCGGAAGTCTTCGCCTCGCAGCCGCAGCAGGATCAAAATGAGGAGCAGCGTAATGGTGGCTTCGGAAATCAGAAAGATAAAAAGGTAGCGGGTAGTGGTCAATACTTGGATGACCGGGATCCCGGCCATAGTTAAACCTACCTGAGTCAGGATCGATCCGGATAACGCCACCACCAGCACCTCAAAGAAAGCCCCCAGCCGATTCAGAAAGCCCTTGCGCCTGCTAGCTGGCATTTCGGCAGATTCAGACTGCATAGGAAAAGGCATTCTAATGGGTCAATCCGGGAATAGCTATTCCGGATCAAAGCGTTACCTTTTATTGACGCCGATTTAAAGCCATAATTGCCAGGTGAGAACTATTGAACTGAAATACGCTACTATCTCATAATAAGGCTCTTGGAAGCCCGTGATAAGAGGAACCTGACCAAGGAGGAGCTATGAATTTTGATCCCCGTCGCGCCACGGAAGACTCTGCTTTCTTTGCATCCAATCTCTTGTTCCAAAAAGATGAGGAGGAAGATTTCGACGACTTCGAGGAAGAAGACCTGGAAGATGATGATGAAGATGATGATTATGAGGACTTCGATGACGAGGAAGACTTCGACGATTTCGACGATGAAGACGATGAAGACGATGATGAGTATGAAGATCTCGATGACGATGACTTCGGTGATTTCGAAGAGAAGGAAGAACAAGAATTTGAAGATTACTATAGCTGAGAAGCTATACTGAGGCTGTGAATGTGTTCATTTATCCTTCTCATTGATATAATTATCTTGTAATCTAGGTAATCTAGTCATAGAAGTGGAGTGTATCTATAGACTTACGTAAGAAAGCACTTAAATAATCCTTAAAAGGCACTCTTGGAATTTCTTTTAAAGGACAACGAAGTTTGGACTTGAACATTGATGATTACTGAGGAGGAGAGTATGCTTGGCCCAAGACAGTCCTTAACTCTGCTAACTATTATTTTGTTGCTCTTTAGCGTCGGCGGCCTGGCTCAGGACGTCGATCAAGAGGGCGATAAGAGTAAAATCAAGCAGCTAACACCCACAATCCACGGGTCTACAGGTCTTTTCAACGTTTACCTTGCCGAAACCCTGAGGCAGGGTGAATTCAGCGTCGGCTTTCACACGTCAAAGTTTCACCGTGAGCCTGGGGATATTGATTTTCACCTGTTTCCAGTCTCGTTTACCATAGGCCTGCATGATCGGATCGAACTATTCGGTTCTTACGAGGTTCACCGCCGGGTCAATATGGACCAGATCATGGTCAACAAGATCGTTGGAAACGGTCCTGTGGTTCCGGCGCGTGTTCTTGGCGGCCAGGTTGCCTTTTACAACGATGCTCCTTTCATGGACGTGGGATTTGGTGACGGAGCGGGAGATCTGTGGACCGGAATTAAGTTCAATCTGGCTTCGGAAAATCGCGGAGCTCCCGCCAGTTTCGCCCTGCAGCCGATTGCTCGCTTCCACTTGACCGACAATCGCGAGCACCTGGTGCGAGGCCTGACAGCCGGAGCTACCGACTGGGGCTTCGACGCAATTCTCTCCAAGAATCTGGGCGGAGGCGCCACCTTCGGCTTGAATGCCGGCTTGCTGTTCGCTCAGGACCGCTTGAACGTGGATCGCCAGCACCGGTTCCGCTACGGCATCGGCGTGGACGCTCCTCTGGGGACTCCCGCCGCCCACTTTATCGCCGAGTTGGTGGGAAGTCTCTTCCTGGAAGACAACGAGACTTCGCAGTTTGCGAATCCGGTTTCCCCTGCCGATATTTATGCCGGGCTGCGATTCTTCCCGGCGCGCTGGATCGCCATCGGCGGAGCATACAACTTCAACCTGCGAACCATCGATTCAGGAGAATTTGGCGGTATTGATGAAACCGACCGCCATGGCTTTTTCGCCCAGGTGGTGCTGCAGCGCAAGATCAATCGTCCTCCGACCATCGAGTGCGAACCTGCTTCCACCACCGTCACGGAGGGGGACCAGGTCACGATTACGGCCCATGTCAGCGATCCGGATGATGACGTTCTTTCCATCACCTGGAGAGCCAGCGGGGGCGCTCAGATCACACAGCAGGGTGAAAATACGGCTGTATTGAATACCACGGGCCTGAGTCCGGGTACTTATACTGTCACTGCTGAAGTGAGCGATGGTGAGAACACCGCCGTTTGCTCGACCGATGTAGTCGTCGAGAAGCGGATGCTGCCGCCTACCATCGAGTGCGAGCCGCAGGTCGTGAACGTGACCGAAGGTGAATCGGTTACCTTGCGCGCTCAGGCTTCCGATCCGAACAACGATCCGCTGACTTACGCCTGGCAGGTGAACGGCGAAAGCGTTCCCAACGATCAGCCGACCTTCGAGTTCGGCACGGCGGGACGCGATCCCGGAACCTACACAGTGCGTGTGACCGTCACGGATGTGGACGGCATGACCGCCTCTTGCGAATTCACGGTCAATGTCGAACAGCGTCCCAATCGGCCACCCACGGTCGATCTGTCGCTCAGTGACGACGATGTCAGCGCCGGCGAGCAGATCACTGCCACTGCCGATGCCAGCGATCCGGATGGCGACCCGCTGACCTACTCCTGGACCGTTGACGGTCAGTCGCGGCCCGAGACAGGGTCACAGATCACCATCGACACCGCCGGTATGACGGGCGGCGAGCACAGCGTCACCGTTACCGTCAACGATGGACGCGGTGGAACGGCCAGCGATACGGCGACCTTCACTGTCACCGAAGCGGCCGTGGTCATCCAGGTCGATAACCGCATTGACAACATCGCCAAGGCGCAACTCGACGAGATCGCAGTGAGAATGCAGCAGGATTCGCGTCTCAGGGCGATCATGACCGGCCATACCGACGACCGCGGTACTGAAGAGGCCAATCAACGCGTAGGTATGCGTCGGGCCGAACTGGCCAGGGATTACTTGGTCCAGCAGCACAATATCGATGCCAATAGGATCGAAACGCGCAGTGCTGGTGAGTCTGAACCCATAGCCAGTAATGAGACAGCGGAAGGCCGCAGGCAGAACCGCCGAGTTGAAGTGCAGCTCGTACTGCCTTAGAGAGTGTGTCGGGTGCCGGGTGTCAGGT
>JBOGJG010000421.1:0-16259 GCA_050747825.1 Acidobacteriota bacterium
CTGACCCCTTCGTAGTTTTCGCTTGCTGTACGTTATGGAATTGAGACGCAAATTATGGCCAGACCTTTGAGAGTTGAGTTACCCGGAGCGACCTATATCCATCTGAATCCTACTCAGAGTAACCTGCAAATTCACCCTAAGGATTATCCCTGGTCCGACTGTCAGAGGCGCCGGATCTTGATGTATGCTGTCTACCAGCACACTTGGCTGACTCTACAGGCAATTTCTGAGGTCACCGGGAGGTGTCCCACGAGCGTCAGCCGTGCTGTTCGTGATGTGCAGGAGCATCGACTCAGGAGCGCGAATCTGTCGAGACAATTTCAGGAGTTAGAAGCAAATCTCCCCGTGCTTCGGAAGATCTCTGTCCAAGGAAAAACGCAAAACGCAGGACCTGACCCCTGATGAAGATTCTTTTGATCACGGCGGGGGCGGCCGGAATGTACTGCGGGAGCTGTCTTCGGGACAATGCCCTGGCGGCGGCTCTTATGGCCAAGGGACATGATGTGCTGTTGCTCCCCCTCTACACGCCGACGCGAACAGACGAGCCCAACGTCAGCCACCAGCGCGTCTTCTTTGGCGGAATCAGCGTTTACCTGCAGCAGCGTTTCTATCTCTTCCGTAAAATTCCCTGGATACTGGACAGGCTCTGGGATTCTCCGCTGGCGCTCCGCCTGGCTTCCAACCGTGGGATTCAGACGGCCCCGGAGCAGCTTGGCGAGCTCACCGTCTCAATGCTTCAGGGCGAGCACGGTCTTCAAAGCAAGGAAGTACGCAAGCTTCTGACCTGGCTGAAACAGCAGAGCCCGCCGGATGTGATCAACCTTCCTAATGCGCTCCTCATGGGTCTGGCGGAGCCTCTCAAGAGCGAATTCGCCTGTCCTCTTTTTTGCACGCTCCAGGGGGAGGACCTCTTCCTCCAGGGCCTGGAAGAGCAGCATCGGCTCCGCGCTCTCCAGTTGATTCGGGCCAACCTTCAGTTCGTCGATGCTTTCGTCGCGGTCAGTCAGTTTTGTGCCGATTTCATGGCGGAATACATCGGCATTCCCCGGGAGACGATGCACGTCCTGCCGCTGGGAATCAATGTGGACGGCTACCCGGAGGCGGAGCGCTCCCGCTCGGGACTGTTCAAAATTGGGTACCTGGCGCGTATTGCCCCTGAAAAAGGCCTTCACGTCCTGGCTGAGACCTACCGTAAGTTGAGGCGGGAGTGGCAGCTTCCGGAGTCGCGGCTGGAGGTGTCCGGTTACCTGGCTCCGGAGCACAAGGGTTATCTGGAGGGACTTCAGAAGCAATTGGGCGAGTGGGGTCTGGCCGGCGAATTTCGCTATCACGGCGCCCCGGACCGGGCCGGCAAGATCGCCTTTCTCAAGGATATTGATGTCCTTTCCGTCCCTGCCCCTTACGACGAGCCGAAAGGCATCTTCCTGCTGGAAGCCATGGCCATGGGCGTGCCCGTGGTTCAGCCTCGACGAGGCGCCTTTACCGAGATCGTGCAAAGAACATCAGGAGGCCTGCTTGTCGAGCCGGATTCTCACGACAGTCTGGCGGAGGGGATTTTCTCCATCTATAAGGATCCGGCTCTGGCTGAGACACTCGGCCGCAGTGGACGCGAAGGAGTCCGAAACTACTATACGGTCGATCACATGGCGGAGCGCATGCTGGAATGCTATAAACTCTTTCTTTGAAATGCTGCAAGCGACTCATGTGAGAAAAGATTTCGCCACACCTGCCGGTCCCTTGCCCGTCTTAACGGGCATCGACCTTCTCCTGCAGCCCGGAGAGGCCGCCTGTATCATGGGCCCTTCGGGAAGTGGCAAGAGCACGCTGCTTTACATCCTGGGGGCGCTCGAGCCTCCCACGGCTGGGACGGTCCGTCTGAATGGAGAAGATCCTTTTGAACTGCCCGAGGCGCAACTGGCGCTCTTTCGAAATGAGAAAGTCGGCTTCGTCTTTCAGGACCATTGCCTGCTGCCGCAGTGCTCGGTCCTAGAAAATGTCCTGACCCCTACTCTGGTGGGGGCCAGGGATGAGAGGGCCGAGGAGCGCGCCCGGTGGCTGCTCGATCAGGTGGGCCTCGAGCAGCGTCTGGGCCACCGCCCCGCCCAGTTATCCGGAGGAGAGAAACAGCGCGTCGCGCTGGCGCGGGCCTTGATCCGCCGGCCCCTGCTGCTCCTGTGTGACGAACCGACAGGTAACCTGGACCGCGGCTCAGCCGCCACCGTCGCTTCCTTGCTGCTGGACCTGCACCGCCAGCAAAACATTCTTCTGGTCGTGACCCACAGCCTGGAACTGGCCGAGCGTTTCCCACGGCGGCTGGAGTTGGCGGCCGGCCGGCTGAAGGGAGACTAGAGTTGAAGAAACATCAAATCCCAAGTACCAAATCTCAAACTAAATCTCAAGCATCAAGATTCAATTTCCAAACGCTGCCGCAAGTCTTGTTGAGATTTGGAATTTGAGCATTGAGATTTAGTTTGGGATTGGGTGCTTGCTGTTTGGAGTTTTCGGAGTGTTGATGAAGCGAGCTAGCTTGATCGGTCGAAGCCTCATGTATTACTGGCGCAGCCACCTGGCCGTGGTGCTGGGGGTGGCGACGGCCGTCTCCGTCCTGGCAGGCGCTCTGGTGGTTGGGGATTCGGTGCGCGCCAGCCTGAAGGAGCTTTTCCTGAAGAGGCTGGGTCAAACCGATGACGCCGTTTTGTCCAAGGGCTTCTTTGGCGAAGATCTTGCCCAGGACTTGGGGCTGCATCCGCTCTTTGAGGCCCATTTTGAATCGGCCGCGCCGCTGGTGATGCTGGAGGGCGTGGTGAGCGCTCAGGCCAGCGGCCGCCGGGCATCACAGGTGCAGGTCTATGGTGTTGACGAGCGATTCTGGGAATTTCACGGCCGGGAAATCCGCGCGCTCTCCGAGAACCAGGCGCTGGTGAACTCGACTCTGGCACGCGAGCTGGGAAGCCAGGCGGGCGACACAATCCTGGTAAGTGTGGAGAATCCATCCCTCATCCCGTTGGAATCCCTCCACGGCCGCCGCCAGGAAATCGGGCAGACCATGCGCTGCGTCATCGATGAAGTCCTGCCGGCTATGGGCCTGGACGAGTTTACGATCCGCCCCCAGCAGTCCACTCTTCCGGTCGTCTTCGTAGCGCTCAGCCGCCTGCAGCAAGACCTGGAAGTGCAGAACAGGGCCAACGCTCTTCTCCTGTCCAGGCGCCGGCCGGTCACAACTGCCTCATCCGGGGAAGAGGAGGCGCTGCGGCGAGTGCTCGCAGAATCAGTGGATCTGGAGGATCTGGGTGTCCTGCTTCGGCGGCCCAAGCAGTGCGCTTGTGTGTCGGTGGAAAGCAATAGCACTCTGATCAACCAGAGTCTGGGGCGCGCGGCCGTGGCGGCGGCCGATGGCCTGGGATTGGCCAGCCTGCCAATGTTCACCTATCTGGCTAATGTCATTCGGAGTAGTAGTGCCTCCATACCTTATTCACTGGTCTCGGCCGTGGATCTTTCGAGTACCCGCACTGAGGCGGACGCCGGACTTCCCCCGATTTGGCTGAACGATTGGGCGGCCGGGCGGCTGGCGGCTGCTGAAGGGGAGGAGATAGAACTCGAATACTATCTCTGGGCGGAAACGGGAGAGTTGATGACCGAGAGCGCTCAATTCCGGCTGGCCGGCACGCTACCCACAGCGACCGCTGATCCGTCCTTCACGCCTCAGTATCCCGGGATCAGCGACGCCGAAGACTTCTCGAGCTGGGATCCTCCTTTCCCGATCGACCTCAGCCTCATCAGCGAGGAGGATGAGGAGTATTGGGATCGGCACCGGACCACACCCAAGGCTTTCATCCCTTTGAATACCGGCCGGGAGCTTTGGGGCTCGCGTTTCGGGGATCTGACCTCCATCCGAGTTTTTCAGCAGAACGGAGCAGCCGGCGCTAGCGACGGGGAGGCCTATGAGAGGGAGCTGAAGGGGGCTCTGGATCCTTTCCAGATGGGCTTTTCTGTTGTGCCCGCCAGGGCTGCCGGAATGGAGGCCAGTCAGGGAGCCACCGACTTCGGAGAGTTTTTCCTCTACTTTAGTTTTTTTCTCATGGTTTCCGCCCTGCTGCTGGCGGCCCTCTTCTTTCGGCTGGGTGTGGAACAGAGGCTGCGCGAGATCGGCTTGTTGCGGGCGGTGGGTTTTCCGCCGTCACGGCTCAGGTTTCATTTCCTGGCCGAGGGGGCCGCGCTGGCCCTGGCCGGAAGCGCGCTGGGCATAGCAGGAGCGTGGGTCTACGGGTCTCTCATCATCTTGGGCCTGGAAACCTGGTGGATCGATGCCGTGAACACCACCGAGCTGAGCCTGCATCTCACACCGGGATCGCTGATTCTAGGGGCCGCAGCCGGCGTCGGAATGGCCCTGTTGTCTGTCGCCTGGAGCTTAAGAAGGCTGATGGGCGCGCCGCCCCGGCGCCTGCTTTCGGGCAGTGGACCGGCCGCGGGCGCGGACCTCCGCACGTCCGTGAGGCGCTCGAGCTGGCTGGCGCTGCTTTTCACGCTCTCAGGGCTGATCCTGCTCCTGACCGCCCTGCTTGGAGGAATCAGCGAGGCTGCCGGATTCTTCGGGGCTGGAATCTTGATTCTGGCCGGCCTGCTCGCCCTTCAGTCCGGCTGGCTTAGGGGAAGGAAGCGCGCGGTCTTCGGACACGGTTGGCCGGCCGTCTTCCGGCTGGGGATGAGAAACGCGTCCCATCGACCCGGCCGAAGCATTCTCTGTATTGCTTTTATCGCCTCAGCCTCTTTTATCATCGTTGCCGTCGAAGCCTTCCGCCACGAGGGTTCGTCCGATCCGCTGGAGCGGCAGTCCGGCACGGGCGGCTTTTCGCTGCTGGCGACTTCGGTACTGCCTCTGCCCTATCACCCGAACAGCTCCCAGGGAAGAGAGGATCTGAACCTGATCGATTCCGAACTGCGGGACACTGCCATTTACCCTCTGCGCCTTCGTCCCGGCGAGGACGTGAGCTGCATCAATCTCTACCGCCCGCAGAATCCAAAGGTCCTGGGCGTGCCCCAGGAGTTGATGCGTGGCGGGCGCTTCCGCTTCCAGGACTCGCTGGCTGAAACGTCGGAGGAGCAGGCCGATCCGTGGCTTCTCCTGGAGCGGGTCCCTGACGATGGAACCGTCCCCGTCATCGCGGATGCCACCTCCATGCGCTATGTCCTGCACCAGGGCCTGGGAGAGGAGATCGTGATGCAGTTGCCAGAGGGAAAACCGCTCCGGCTGCGGCTGGTGGCGGCGCTGGCGGATAGCATATTCCAGGGGGAGCTTCTGATGTCGGAAGAGAATTTTATTCGGTACTTCCCCCAGCATGAGGGTTATCGTTTTTTCCTGATGGAGACAGCCCCGGCAAACATCGAATCCGTGGCTGAGACTTTGGAAGACCGCCTGTCGGACTTTGGCTTCGACGTGGTTTCCACGGCCGAGCGGCTGGCGGCCTTCCACCGCGTGGAGAACACCTATCTTTCGACGTTTCAGCTTTTGGGTGCCCTGGGGCTCATCCTGGGAACGGCCGGCCTGGCCACGGTGCTGCTGCGCAATGTGCTGGAACGGCGACGCGAGCTGGCCCTGCTGCGTGCCATCGGTTATCGCCAGTCGCATTTTTCGATTCTGGTGCTGGCGGAAAACGCTTTTCTGCTTGCCAGCGGCCTGCTGACGGGATTGGTGTCGGCCCTGCTGGCCATCGTCCCGGCGCTGATAGCGCGTGGAGAGTACTTCCCAGGCCTCCCGCTGCGCCTGCTGGTGGCGGTAGTGGTCGCCGGAGCCCTGGCCTCAATCCTGGCCGCTTTCACCGCCTTCCGCACCCCTCTCCTCTCCGCGTTAAAGGAGGAGGCCTAAAAATGGTTTTCTAAAGCAAAGGGAGAATAGATGAACAGATTGTGGCTGGCGATTGCAATAGCGCTTTTCCTTCCGCGATACTTTCCAACTCCGCATGCTGAAGAATGAGGAAAGCTGCGTTGCTGGCTTTCTGGCCAACCAAACTTTTTCAAGGCCATCCATAGTGCGCAATTATGTGTTCCAGCCTTTCCATTTGCGCTGAGCCTTGACGCTCCTCCACTGCCATGTTGCGAAGGTAAAAATGCTCGTTCCCGACCGACCAGGGCTTGGCGGCAATATCGATATCACCATCCCCATCCACGTCGGCTGCTTCGACCTCATGGACGGGCTTTGCAGCCACGATATGCTCGACCCACTTCTCTGATGTGGGACGGCCGTTCGGACCGGCGGTGTTCTCCCAGATGTAGCTCTTCTGTTGTCCCGTAGCGGACAATGGCCCGCCCCCGGCGAAGACATCGAGGTCGCCGTCCAGGTCGAAATCGGCCACGGCCAGGGCGTGAAAATCCTGCCGCTCGCCCTTGTCCTGGATCATGTGAAGGGTCCAGTTTCCTCTCCCGTCATTGTTCTTGTGCTGCTTCCATTGCAGGCCCTTCCCATCCAGATTTTCGTACCATCCACTCGTCAGGTCCGCGATATTCCCACCACCAGATGTCCCCGCCAGCGCGATCGGCCTGGCCGGCGATCCAGTCCAGGTCGCCGTCGTTGTCCACATCAGCGAGAGCAGTCTGTCCAAGCTGGCGTCCTATGTTGTCGATGAGGTGATACTGGAATTCCGGAAACCCAGACGCAGTTTCCGCAGGTGCCGTGAGCACCGTGAGAGCCAAAAGGATCAATAACAGCGTGGCGATGGCAGCTTGGGTCATCACTGCTCGTCTGGTCTTTGGTTTCATAGCGCTCCTGTCAGTCGAAATCATTCAGTCCCGAATGAATGCGCGACCAGTATACATCCCAGGTGCATCAACTCTCATGCTCTCGGAGGAGTCGGCCGGACAGTCGCGAGATTCTCAGATCGACTCGGGGCGGTGATCCCCAAACCCCGGAGTCGAACTTAATTAACGAGCAACTCCAGGAAACATGGCAGTGATTTTCGGAGCGCAGGCCAGACAGATCATGCACCAGATGATAAGCAGCCTTGCCGCCTCACTCGAGAACGTCCAAGTCATCCTGGTCTCGATGTCTTCCCACCGCCTTCTTGTTCTTTATAAGGGAGGAGCGGCCGATCATTGGCACTTCACCTAACGGATCAAAGGTGGCCGGCACTCTACTTTCCCAAGCTTCCGAAAAGGTCACTCCATCCAGGTAATTGATCAAATCGACCCGGTTTGGGGGTAGTCCCAGTTGGATGATCTTACCTGAAGTCAGTAGCTCTTCCCTGCTCAGCCTTAACTCCGTCTCAAGCCAGTCCTTAGGTAGTTCCATTTAAACGCGCGGGGAGCGAATTTTGAGGCGAGGGTTCTCAGAGAGGCGCGGCCAGTTTTCCTCAGGGCCATAGACGACTCGCTGGAGATGCATAAAAGTTCTTAGCCGCTCTTCGGGCGTCAATGATCGGTAGTATTGAATATTAGCTTCCCGCTCTTCTTGGAAGGAGTTAAATTTCTTAAGCACCTGCTGCATAAAACCAATTTTACCATGACTTTAAGCTCAGTATTCGGGTTCATAAATACACTGGCGGCCTATTTCGGAGACACCAAGCGCCAGCGGACCCCAGGATTCCGTCCACTCCGGAGCCGGGGCTGGTGCCTGCGGAGATGCGACATAGCCTCGAACCGAGGGTTGCTCGGAACCTTTCCTTTCCCAATGCTGTCCGATCAGTATACATGCCTAGGTGCAGGCCACCTCTCATGAGTCACAGTGAAGGCGGCCAGAAAACAGGCAGCACCAGAAGAACGACCAGTAGGACGACAAGTGTGAGAGGCAGCCCCACCTTCATGTAATCGACAAATCGATACCCGCCAGGGCCCATGATCAGCACGTTGGCGGGGTGAGTGATGGGACTCATGAAGCTGGCGCCGGCCGACATGGCAACGACCATCATAAGCGAGTGGGGAGAGATGTCCAAATCAGTGGCAGTGGTAAGGGCTATGGGCGCCATCAGGACGACCAAAGCAGCCGTGGGAATGACTTGAGTGGCCAGCGAAGTGACCACAAACAGAGCGGCAATTACTGCCAGTGGTCCGGAGTCTCCCAGGGCAGATATCACCCCGCCGGTTAGAAAGCTTGCAGCGCCCGTCTCCTGCATGGCGATTCCCAGAGGCAGCATTCCGGCAATAAGAATAACGGCTTTCCACTCGATAAACCGGTAGGCCTCTTCCATGCTCAGGCAGCGGGTGAGGACCATAAGAGTCGCCCCAAGGACGGCGGCCATAGAGATGTGCAGCCAACCCAGAACAACAGCCAGTACAAAGCCTGCCATAACCAGCCCCGCCACCGGAGCTTTCTCCACACGAGGGACCTCCTGAGCCGCTTCCGTCAGAACCAGGAAGTCGGGTTCGCTGCCCAGGAGTTTCAATTTTTCCCGAGGGCCAAAAAGCAGGAGCGCGTCTCCGAATTTCAGGGCCATGTCGCCCAAATTGGCGGTGTGCGCTTCTCCCTCCCGCCAGACGGCCAGTACGCTCAAACCGTACTTGTCACGAAAATGCAGCCGGCGCAGGCTCTTTCCTACCAGGGAGGTGTGGGGAGAAAGCACCACTTCAGCCAGGCCCACCTGCTCCGATTCCAGTTCCTGGATATCGGGAGCCGGCTGCTTTTCAATCTCTAGCTCCTGCAGTCCGTGCAGGATACTCAGCTCTTCCTTCTTGCCGGCCAGCAGCAAGGTGTCTCCTCCCTGGAGAAGTTCCTCCTTTTCCGGAGTGAGATACGTCGTCTCCTCGCGCACGATTCCCAATACCGTGAGGTCAAACGCCTCTCCCAACCGGCTTTCCGCCAGCGTCTGTCCTACCAGAACCGAATCGTGGGGGACGTGCGCGGCGAAAAGGGCCTCATGCAGGTGATAGCCGTCAGCCATTTCCTGGCTGGAGAGAGATCGGAAGAGATCCCAGTCGGAGTCTTCGTTTAACTTCGAAAGTCGATCCGGAGGTCCCTGAACTAACAAGGTATCGCCCGGCTGCAGCGCCACCCACTGAAGGTCGTTTCGTCGCACTCGATCCGGCTTGCGGATGGCCAGAACATTGACTCCGAAAAGGCCCCGAAAATCCAAGTCACGTAATGTTCTTCCTGCCAGTGAAGAACCGGAAGCCAGTCTAAACTCGGCCCCATCGATATGTGTGGAGAGTAGCTTATCAACACTGAGGCTATCGCTCTCCAGAAGAAGCTCTCGCCAGCCGCGCAATTCTTTGAGCCGGTTGGGTTGTCCTTCCGCCAGCAGACGGTCACCGGAGCTAAGCACGGTCGTGGGCGGAGGCGCCAGTTGGCTCCGGCCATCCCGAATTACGGCGATGATGTGCAGCCCCAGCACTGAACCGAGACGGCTGTTGGCCAGGGATCTTCCCGCCAGTACCGAGCCGGAGGGGACACGCATGACAAATGTCCGCTCGCTCAAATCATAATAAGCGTCGAGCCCTTGTCGATTCTCAGCCCGAGAGTCCTGGCTAACATCTCGCTCAGGCAAAAGTCGGCGTCCTACCAGGGCCATGAATGCGATACCGGAAAGTGCGATAGCTAGACCCAGG
This sequence comes from Acidobacteriota bacterium, assembly GCA_050747825.1. Classification (GTDB taxonomy): domain Bacteria; phylum Acidobacteriota; class UBA6911; order RPQK01; family JBOGJG01; genus JBOGJG01. The sequence goes on from JBOGJG010000421.1 coordinate 9,532, forward strand.
GGAGCAAAATCAAAGACCCCAAAGGGGAGCAGACCCCGCTCGCGCAAGGCATCGCTGGCCAGAATGTTCGGTAGCGTCCCGATCAGGGTGGTCAGTCCACCCAACAAAGAACCAAACGAAAGCGGCATTAGGAGTTTAGAGGGAGCCCGGCCGGTACGCCTGGCGATGTCCATGACAGCCGGAAGCAGGAGCGCTGCCACCGCCACACTGCTCATCAATGTGGACATGACCCCGGCGGCTATCATAATTGCCGCAACCATTCGGATCTCGCCGCTCCCGGCCAGGCGCAAGACTTGCCTTCCAATCAGGTTAGCCACGCCGCTTTTAGAGAGGCCGCCACTCAGGACGAGGATTCCCCCAACGGTAACTACCGCCGGACTGCTGAACCCTGAAAGAGCTTGGCCGGAAGTTACCACTCCGCTCAAGGCAAGGCTGACCAGTACCAGCAGGGCCACCAGATCGGCCCGCAGCCACTCGGTCAGGAACAGCACGAAGGAACCGATCAAAATAGCCAACACAATTGCAATCTCTGCCGTCACAGCAAGACAGATTGTACCGTGCCAGCTCCAACAATTGCATCCGGCGGGAAAGCCCTGCTTGCCCACAAAATCTCTCTAAATGTGTCCGGACGATGGCACGGTCGGGCGGCATCGCGACCCGGCGCACAGCCCGTAACCCAACGTTGAATCCTTAGACTGGATAGTAGCGGCCAAAGTTAGTAGCCGGTATATAATGAACCAATGTCTCGAGACTTGAAACAGGTATTCCGTGAAGCATTTAACCTTCCGGAAAACGAACGCGCGACGCTGGCCGGGCTCCTGATCGAAAGCGTGGAAGCTCCGCCCGAGCCTGGCGTGGAGGAAGCATGGGCCGAGGAAGCTGAGCGGCGGTGGAGCGAGATCGAATCTGGAGACGTGGACATGATTCCCTGGGAGCAGGTCAAGGCAAAGCTGTTTCGTCGCGGATGAAACGTATCCGATTTCATCCTGAGGCGGAACGCGAGTTACTCGACGCCGAAGCCTGGTATCGCGAGTGATGTCGCCGCACAGGCGCTTGTACTGGAAGTCAACCAGGCAGTCAAGACAATATCAGAAGCACCCGAGCGCCGGCTGGAGACCGCCGTGGTGAGCGTCGTTTCGTGCTTGGAAGGTTTCCGCATTCGGTGCTCTATCGTACCCGCGGTGACGAAGTTTTCATAACAGCGGTTGCTCATCAGAAGCGGCGTCTCAGCTACTGGCGTGCCCGGAGGTAGGATGCGGTCTATATAGCAACAGGACAGCGGATTGAATCCGCACTGGAGGGACAACGGCAGGGGACGATGCTGCCGTGGAGGACGGCCGAATGATTCAACCCAAAAAGATCATCCTATTTTTTTTCTGCCTTATTCTCACGGTCTCGGACAGCCCGGCCCAGGAAAACCAGCCCTTGGATTTTTTGTCCGGACTTCCGGATTTTCAGAATCTGGAGCACATGTTTCCCGCCTATCTCAAGAAGAAGGCGGACGCATTGCTGGCTGAACGACAGCAGCGCATCCAGGCACTCTCCGGCGAAGAAGATATACAAGCGCGCAGGAGTTATGTGCGGGAAAAGATGCTGGAGGCGCTGGGAGGTCTTCCCGAGCGCACGCCCTTGAATGCCAGGGTGGTCGGTGTTCTCGAAGAGCCGGATCATCGCATCGAAAAAATTATCTTCGAGAGCCAGCCTCAATTCTACGTGACCGCCAATCTCTACCTTCCCAAAAACGGGCGGCCCCCTTATCCGGCGATTCTGTATCCCCTGGGGCATGAGCGGGGAGGCAAGGCCCATGAGACCTGGCAAATCATGATGGTGTCCCTGGCGCGGCGGGGCTTCGTCGTCATGACCTGGGATCCCATCGGACAGGGCGAGCGAATTCAACTCTATGATTCCGATCTGCAGGCCCGTAAGGTCCAGTCCACGACCGAGCACACTCTGGCAGGCATCCAGAGCCTGCTGCTGGGTGATAACCTGGCTCGCTATACCATCTGGGATGGAATCCGCGCTCTGGATTACTTGCTGTCGCGGGAAGAAGTGGATTCTGCCCGCATCGGCTGCACGGGCAACTCGGGAGGAGGCACCCACACCGCCTATCTCTCCGCCCTGGATGAACGGATTCACGTGGCCGCTCCCTCCTGCTACCTGACCTCCTGGGAGAGACTGCTGGCCACCATCGGGCCTCAGGACGCGGAGCAGGTCCTGCTTCCCTGGCTGGCTAATCGCCTGGACCACGCCGACTTCGTCCATGCCTTTTCCCCCAAACCGTATCTGATCCTTTCGGCAATCCGGGATTTCTTTTCCATCCTGGGAGCCCGCCAGACCTATGCCGAAGCAAGACAGATTTACAGCCTCCTGGGGGAAGAGGAAAAGCTGCAGATGTTTGAGGCCGATGACGGCCACGGCTATAGCCAGCCGCGCCGGATGGCCGCCTACCGCTGGTTCAGCCGTTGGCTGCAGGGTGAGGAGAACACTCAGCCGGAAGCTCCGGTGGACGTGAAACGCCCGGACGAGCTGTACTGCACGCCGACCGGCCAGATTTCAACATCGCTGGGAGGAGAGACGGTTTTCACTCTCAATCAGAAACGCTTTGAACAGCTTAGAGCCCGGCGCGCACTCGTTTCTTCTGCCCAGCAGCTGCAGGCTCAGCAGGAGGAAATGCAGGACCTGGTGCACAGGCTCTTGAATTTTGACCCTGAGATCCTGAAAAATAAGCCTGATTTGCAGATCCAGACCTATGGGAAGCTGGAACGCAATGGCTACTCCATAGAAAAATTAACCTACGTCAGCGAACCGGGGATTATAATTCCCGGCCTTCTTTTTGTTCCCGACTCAGGATCGGCCCGAAAACCGGCAGTTCTCTATGTTCATGGAGAAGGAAAATCCGCCGCCGCCGCTGCCGGAGGCCATATCGAGGAGCTGGTGAAGGCAGGTTCTATCGTGTTGGCCATTGACAGCCGGGGCAGTGGCGAAACCGGTATCGTCCGCAATCCGGACCTTCCCAACCAGTTCTTTGACTTTTTCGGAGATTACGACGGCATTATGACTCCCCTACTGCTGAATCAACCTCTGGCAGGGATGCGCGCGCTGGACATCTGCCGGGGCATCGATTTGCTGGAGAACCGGCCGGATGTGGACCCGCAGCAGATTTCCGGTTCCGGTGTAGCGGGAGGGGCAGTGCCCATGCTGTACGCCGCCGTCCTGGACAAGCGCATCCGCAATCTAGCCTTTGAGCGCCTGCTGGTCTCTTATGAGTCCATGATTAGACAACCGGCCCACCGTCACATGTTCGAAAACGTGGTGCCGGGCGCCCTGAAATTCTTCGACCTCAAAGACCTGGTAGCGGCCCTGGCTCCCCGGCCGGTATGGATCGTCGATGCAATAGATCCCCTCGGTGATCCTATTCCCGAGGCCGGCCTGGAAGACTTCTACAAGCCGGCTCGATCCGCCTATGATGCCGCCGGGGCGGGTGATTCCCTACGCCTGATTCGGCGAAGTCCGGGCCAGCCTGTTTTAGCTCCAACACGCCTTCATCACGGGGGGAGCTGCGGATACCCGCCAATCCCGCTTCAAGCTCCTGAGTGCTCAGATGCTTTATTTCTCTCCTGGAGGCGGTCTATAGCTCTGCGCCTCAGCCGTCAGAATGAAACAAAACAGGAAAGCGTGTAAACTCTAGCCACAAAGGAGCCTGAATGTGATCCGATTTGTCTTTACAATTATTGCCCTTCTGCTGATCTCTGACCTCGGCGCAAGTGACTGGCCGCAGTGGCGAGGCCCGGATGGAACTGGAGTCTCCGCGGAGCAAGAGGCTCCCCTGCGCTGGAGCCGGAACGAGAATGTCCTGTGGCGCGTGCCTCTGCGCGGCGTGGGCTCCTCGACACCCATCATCTGGAAGAACCGCATCTTCATCACTTCCCAAATAGGACGCGGGCCGGTGGCGCATGGCGGCCGTGACTTTGAAGCCGCGCTGGGCCGGCGGAGCGAAGAGGACACCGGCAAGGTGACCTTCGTGGTCCAAGCTTTTGACCGCTCTGATGGCCATCTTCTCTGGGAGTACGAGATGGAGGCTGACGCTGCCGAACTTCCCTCCGTACACCGAAAGCACACTCTGGCGAGTCCCAGTTGTGTGAGCGACGGAAACCTGGTCTTCGCCTGGTTCGGTACCGGGCAGGTGGTGGCACTGGACATGGAAGGCCGGAAGGTCTGGGAACGCAATCTCGGGCGCGAGTATTCCCCATTCGACATTATGTGGGGACATGGAAGCTCTCCGGTGATTTACGAGGACCTGTTAATCCTCCTGTGCGACCATGCGCCGGCTTCCTACCTGCTGGCTCTGGACAAACGAACCGGCGAAGAACGCTGGAAGGTGGACCGTGTATCTGGTGTCCGAAGCGGGCGAGATGGTCGTCATGGAGGCGGCCCGCCAGCCGAAAATTCTGGCCAGGAACCAAGTGGAACAGAGAACGCTGGCCTCTCCCGTCATCTCCGGCGGGCGCCTGTTTATCCGTACGGATGAGAATCTGTATTGTATTGATGAGTAGCAGGATGAGCGGTTTTTTATTCGCGTGATTCGTTGGCTAAAAGTTTTTTGAGATATGTCTTATCCAATTGGAGGCACGATGCACAAGAGTCTAATTTCCCTCCCTGCCGTTATATTCGTCTGTTTCTCCCTGCTCCCGGGCGGCAACTGGCCGCAGTGGCGCGGTCCTCATCTAAACGGGATCAGCGATGAGACCGGACTGCGCCTGACCTGGGATCAGGAGAAAAACATCACCTGGAAACTTCCAATGCCCGACCGCAGCGGCTCCACCCCCATCATTTGGGAAGAGACGATCTTTCTGAATGTGGCGGAGGGCGACGATCTTCACCTCTGGGCGGTGGACCGCAGCGACGGGGATGTCTTGTGGAAGCGCTTTCTGAGCAGCGGCAACACCATGATGCGCAAGCAAAACATGTCTTCGCCTTCGCCCGTGACCGACGGCGAGTCAGTGTTCGTCATGACGGGAACAGGTTTCCTCAAGCGATTTGACTTCGAGGGAAATGAGCTGTGGATGCGCGACATTCAGAAGGACTATGGAAGGTTCGGCCTGAACTGGGGGTATGCCTCCTCTCCTCTTCTTTATCAGGATTCTCTTTACGTCCAGGTTCTCCATGGAATGAAGACAGACGATCCCTCCTATGTCCTGCGCATCGACAAGCTTACAGGAAAGACCCTGTGGCGAGTCGAGCGCCCCACGGACGCCATCCGCGAGTCTCCCGACTCCTATACCACGCCGGCGCTGCTCAAATACGACGGCCATACCGAGATCGTCATCACCGGAGGAGACTGCGTGACAGGCCATGATCCGGAGACAGGCCAGGAGCTATGGCGGGCGGACGGTCTCAACCCGGAGAACAATCCGGCCTATCGCATTGTGGCCTCGCCGGTGGTTTCAGGGGAAATCATCTATGCGCCCACGCGAGAGCGGCCGCTGCTGGCTCTCCGGGCCGGGGGAAGGGGAGACGTCACGCAATCTCACCTTCTGTGGTCCTTCCAGAACGGGCCGGACGTGCCGACGCCGGTTTCAGACGGGACTTACTTCTACAGCGTCAATGACCGCGGGGTCATGTACTGCCTGGATGCCAGGAGCGGAGAAGTGATCTGGGGTCCGGAGCGCCTCCGCCCGGGGACCTATTCATCCTCTCCGGTCCTGGTGGACGGCAAGATCTACATCACGAACGAGGACGGGCTGACCACCGCGGTAGCAGCCGGGCCAAAGTTTGAGATTCTGGCCGAAAATGACGTCGCGGAATACACCTTGAGTTCCATCGCCGTATCCGATGGCCAGATCTTCCTGCGCACCGCCGGGCATCTCTACGCCATCGGCCAGCGCAAATAGGTTGGAACGTGGCCAGGGCCCGCTGCCCAAAAACCCTCAAGGCTTGAAGTACAGCACCATCCCCGCCCCCAGGGCCGTCAGGGCGAAGCCCAGGTACAGCAGCGGATGAGGAGCCGCTTCCGGCGGGTGGATCCACATGGAGAAAACTACGTTGACGACGGGGGCACCTGCGAAGACCAGAGGCATGACGTAGGTCGGCAGACCACCGCTGCGAAAAGCCCAGATGATGCAGACGGCGCCCAGCGCTCCCAGCGCTCCCGCCAGGGTGGCCGCCGCCGAACCGACCAGCGAAAAGCCCCGGAACTCACCCTGATACCAGAGACTCAGCACCGGGACCAGCACTCCGATCAGGAAGTAAGCCACCCCCACGCACAGCAGCGCGCGCAGAGAGCTCCCCAGCGCCATCTGGCCGCGGTGCAGCGCCGGCCCGTACATTCCCCATGAAACCACCGCCCCCAGAACAAACAACAGCCAAGTCATAATCCCTTTCTCCTCAAATAAAAAGGCCGCGGCCATGGTAGCAGCAAAAGAGATGACGCGCACGGGAACTGGTTCTTTGGTTCTTTAGTTCTCTGGCTCTTTACCGCAACCGCAGACAGCAGTCTGTCAACCGCAGACAGGAGTCTTGCCCTTTGCCCGGAAATCCGTTAGAATTTCACAAAATTGACTTTCAACGCAGCGGCTCAATGACAATGGAAACGATCTGGTACCGTACATTGGATTGCGTACTTGAAAGCAGCGAAGCCTCTCCAACAGTCTCGGCCATTCCCTTTTCTTTAGTACGCGAGGTAATTCCCCCACCGAGTGCTGGGCCGAAGCTTCTGGACCGGCTGCGTC
>JBOGJG010000422.1:0-16745 GCA_050747825.1 Acidobacteriota bacterium
GACGCAGCCGGTCCAGAAGCTTCGGCCCAGCACTCGGTGGGGGAATTACCTCGCGTACTAAAGAAAAGGGAATGGCCGAGACTGTTGGAGAGGCTTCGCTGCTTTCAAGTACGCAATCCAATGTACGCTACCAGATCGTTTCCATTGTCATTGAGCCGCTGCGTTGAAAGTCAATTTTGTGAAATTCTAACGGATTTCCGGGCAAAGGGCAAGACTCCTGTCTGCGTTAATAGTAGATAGTAGATTCCAAAAGAACCTCCAGCAGTGAGATTTGTTTTGTCTGATGGGGGAGTTTGGTTTAAAAGAAAGCCATGAAGATTGAAGTTGCCCTGATTAGTGTCTCCAATCGGGATGGGATCGTCGAATTTGCTCGTCGCCTGCACGATCTAGGGATCAGGATTCTCTCTACGGGTGGTACCGGACAGACGCTCAAAGATGCTGGAGTACCGGTAATCCCCGTCTCAGAGTACACCGGATTTCCTGAGATTCTGGATGGGCGCGTCAAGACGTTGCACCCTCGAGTCCATGCTGGAATTCTCGCCCGGCATGATGATCCCCAGCACCAGCGCACGCTCCAGGAGCATCAGATTTCCCCGATTGGATTGGTTGTCGTGAATCTCTATCCATTTTCCAGGACGGTTGAACAGAAGGGTGTCACCATCGAGGAAGCGTTCGAACAAATCGACATTGGAGGTCCGGCGCTCGTTCGAGCCTCAGCTAAAAATTTCCAGCACGTTACTGTAGTGGTTGACCCAACCGATTATGTGGGGGTTGTGGCCGAATTGAAGGTTCATGGAAATGAGACGCGGGAGGAAACACGCTTGGGACTGGCGCGCAAGGCTTTTCGTCACACGGCAGGCTACGATGCAGCCATTACGGCTTATCTCGACAGGCTTGCGCATCAAGAAGAGGGATTACCCGCCGCTCTTCATCTTGGCCTGAAGCGGGAGGCGGTGCTGCGCTATGGGGAGAACCCTCATCAGAGAGCGGCCTTATACCGTGATCAATTCTCGCCGGCCGCCGGCCTGGTAGGGTCCCGCCAACTTCAGGGCAAGAAACTTTCTTTTAATAACTATATCGATCTCGATGCTGCCTGGAGCTTGTGCCGGGAGTTCGGAGATCCCTTCTGCGCCATTATCAAGCACACGAATCCCAGCGGCGCCGCCACTGGAGCTGTGCTGAAGGAATCCTACAGGAAAGCGCTGGATTGCGATCCGGTTTCCGCCTTTGGGTCGGTCATTGGATTCAATCGCGAAGTGGATGTGGAAACTGCGGAAGAAATGGGGTCTTTATTTGTGGAGGCGGTGATCGCGCCGGGATTCACTCTGCAAGCGCTGGAGGTATTTGAGCGCAAGAAGAATATGAGACTGATGCAGGTCGTTGACGCGAGCGCGGAGGCGGGAGCTGAGTTATCTTCTATGCTCGATTTAAAGCACATTTCAGGAGGATTTCTGCTTCAGGACAAAGATCAGTTTTTCATCGGGCAGAACGATGTGAAGAGCGTGACGCGAGAAAAGCCGTCACAAAAGCAAATGGACGATCTGCTCTTTGCCTGGAAAGTCTGCAAACACGTGAAATCCAACGCCATTGTGCTGGCGCAGGGCGGTCAGACTGTGGGTGTCGGCGCCGGCCAGATGAGCCGCGTCGATTCTGTGCGCCTGGCCGTCCAAAAGGCGCAGCTCGCCCTGGAAGGAGCCGTCCTCGCCAGCGACGCTTTCTTTCCGTTTCGAGATGGCATTGATGAAGCCGCCCAAGCGGGTATCAAGGCTGTCATCCAGCCAGGAGGATCAGTGCGAGATGAAGAAGTGATACGGGCGGCCGACGAGCATGGGCTGGCGATGGTGTTTACCGGCATCCGGCATTTTAAGCACTAAAGAACTAAAAAATTGGACAACTTGCTATATAATCGCATCCGGATCGCACATCTGGGCTGCACCGGGCTTCGAGCTATATGCGCACGACTGGTAAGAACAATCCCATACGGGAGACGAACTCTCGCCATAGGCTCGTCTATACACTTTTCCTCTGGTTTCTTCTGGTGGGGACCGTCCCGCTTGGTCTGAGCGCATTTAAGTACGTGAGCTTTAATAAAAGCTGGCTGGAAACGAACCTGCGCGTTCTTCAGTTGGAGAGTGCCAGAAGTCTCAGTGGAGAAATCGATTACTACCTGGACTCGTGCCGGCGGGACATCCTCCTGCTGAGTAAACTTCTGGCCGGTAATGAGAGCCAGGCGGCCCTTCAGGGCCAGATTCACTCTGAGAGATTTGACGATTTCTTGAAAGAGCTGGTCAGCCGTGGCCGCTTGTCGCAAATCCACATCGTTAATCCCGAGGGGCAGGGGGTGACTACCCAGGTGGGTCCAACGCAACCCAGGGATAACCTGTTTCTTAGAGAAGGACTTGAAAATACACTGCTTCGGCGAGACCTCATGATCCTGGGATCTTCATTGCAGGAGCGCTCGGGCGTGCATCAGTTAATTGTGTCCAAGCGAATCGAGAACACAGACCAGGTGCTGGGAGCAGTCCTGGGTCTCGTCAACCTCGAACCGCTTGCCAGGAAGATCCAGGGATTGAGCCTCAACAGTGAAATTATGGTCGTCGATCGAGCGGCTCGTCTGGTGTTCAGTAATCGGTCTGGAAGCACCGGCTTTCGTGAGCCAGACGTGATCGCCGAACTGGGCGATCTGCGCGGACAGGTTAAAAACATTCTATACACCTCGAGTGAGGATCAAACACGAAAGATCGCGACCCTCCTTCCCATGATGGGAGATCTGGGATGGTCGGTCATCGTGCAGGCGGACGAGGCGACGACCTACTACCCGGTTGAGCAGCTCATCAGCTCCACCATGTTCTGGTTTGCTCTGGCCGTCCTGCTCTCGGGTGCTGTGGGTATGATCGTTTCCAGGCGTATCAGCGAACCGGTTAGTCAACTCGTATCGAGCAGCGCGTCACTGGCAGCAGGTAACTTCAAAGAGCGCGTCGAAATCAAGTCACAGAATGAGATTGGAGAGCTGGGCGAGCACTTCAATACGATGGCGGATAAGATTGAAGGATATGTCGAAGAGCTTCGCGCTTCAGCTCATTCCAATCGCCAGCTCTTCCTGGAAGCCGTACAGACCATTTCTGCTGCCATCGATGAAAAGGACCCCTACACGAAGGGCCACTCCGAAAGAGTGACACGTTATGCCGTAGCTGTGGCGGAAGAGCTGGAGCTAAGCCGGGAGGAGGTCGAAAACGTCCGTGTGGCGGCGCTTCTGCATGACGTCGGTAAAATCGGCGTTCCGGATGAAATTCTGCAAAAACCGGATAAGCTCAATCCTCAGGAATTCGAGATCATGAAACAGCATACGATCAAAGGAGCGCGGCTGATTGGCCAGATCTCGCAATTGCGAGACGTAGTCCCGGGCATTCTCTATCACCATGAAATGGTGAACGGCAGTGGTTATCCCGAAGGACTTCAGGGTTCACACATTCCGCTTCAGGCTCGCATTATTGCCGTCGTGGATGCCTTTGATGCTCTGACAACCCGGCGACCCTATCAAGTCGAAATGGACATCGGACAAGCTATCGACCGGCTGGAGACGTTTATCGGCTCTCGTTACCACGCTCAGGTGATCGAAGCCCTGAAACTGGCCGTTTCCAATGGAAAAATCGTAGTGCAAAAGCCGCGGCGCGCCTCCGTTACTTCTCGCAGCTTCAAGGCACCCGTGATCTAGACATGCTGCTGGTCATTGATATCGGGAACACCAACCTGGTGATCGGGTTGTTTGATCAGCATGACCGTGGCCAGGGGCGGCTTCTTCACTCCTGGAGGATTGCCACCAGAAAAGAGCTCACTTCTGATGAATACGCAGTGCTTCTTTACAATCTGTTTGAGATCGCAGGTCTGACTCGCAAGTCCGTTGAGGCCATTGCGATCTGTTCGGTCGTTCCACCACTGAATGAGCGCTTTGAAACGCTGTCTCAGAAGTACTTCCATCTGGACCCCTTTTTTGTCGAGCCGTTGAACCAGAATTTAATTCCAATACGATACAATCCGCCCGCGGACGTGGGCGCCGATCGAATCGTAAACGCCCTGGCAGCCTTTGAGTTGTATGGCGGTCCGGCTATCGTGGTTGACTTTGGAACGGCCACGACTTTCGACGCGATTTCCGCTCTTGGCGAGTACCTGGGCGGAGTGATCGCCCCGGGAATTGGAATCTCGGCTGAGGCACTCTTTGTCCGGGCTTCCAAACTCCCTCGGATCGAAATAAAGAAGCCTCCGCAGGTGATTGGAGATTCAACCGTCACCAGCATGCAATCGGGAATATTCTTCGGCTACGTCAGCCTCGTAGAGGGAATCGTGCGCCGAATGCAGTCCGAACTGCAGGCCAAGACTGTGCTTGCCACCGGCGGTTTGGCCTGGCTGATTGGGGGCGAGTCAGAAGTGATTGATAAGGTTGAAGAGAATTTGACACTTTACGGCTTGCAGATGTTCTACGAGCGCCGGCAGATGTCACCCGAAGCGGCTCGATGAAACGGAATTACTTCAACTATTTCACTGAAATCGAAGAATATTTCATCAGGAAACGCGCAAAGAGCCTGCTGGTTTCGCCGCTCGACTGGTGCCTGATCGAGCTGTGGAAGGAGAACGGGATACCCGTTCACATCGTCTTACGAGGAATCGATCGAAGTTTTGAATCCGCGCAGGATAAGAGAAGGAAGCCTCCTAACACCCTGTTTTACTGCCATCCCGCCATTCTGGAAGCCTTTGAGGAATACAGCCAGGCCATGGTGGGAGCCTCTCCGCAAGACGACCCAGCCGAAAATGGCCATTCGAGCCAGCCGGTCCTGAAATTTCTGGATGAGTTGGCGTTCTCTCTAAAGGACCGGCAGTCAGAGGTGTTTGAAAGGGCTGCAGAGCGCTTGGGAGCCCTAATGGATGAAATTTCAAAACGTGATGAGGTGTTGTACGAGGAAATCGATCAGGACCTGGGGAAAATTGGCGCCTGGCTGGCCGAGCATCTTCAAAAGCAAATCGACCCCAACCAGTTAAAACAGATCAAGAAGGAGGTCAAAAAGGAAATGCGCCTCTATAAAATGCGCCTTTCGACCGAGTTGTACGAGCGCCTGGAACGAAGCTATCTGGATCGTCGAATCCGCGAACTTTTCGGATTACCCGAGTTCAGCCTTTTCGCCGCAGAGATTTTTTAGGGGGGCAGATTGATCTCCTCAAATTCTTGCGTTTCAATCGAATAGTGCAAGACTTTCCACTCCTCTCCATCGCTCTCGATCCGAATGGAACCCTGGGTGGCTGTGTCCAGAACAGGAACGTGAGCTTCAGCAAAGCGCTGCAGCACGAGCGGGGAAGGGTGGCCAAAGAGGTTGCGCTTTCCGGCCGAAATAATGCCCAGTGATGGCGTCGTCCTGGCCAAAAAGACGTCAGAGCTGCTGGAGTGGCTGCCGTGGTGGGCGACTTTGAGAACGGTGACGGACGGCAACTCCTCTGCCAATTGCTCTTCGATGGTTTGGTCAATGTCGCCGGTGAAGAGCATGGAAAAGCGGCCATAGCGCAGGAGAACCACCAGCGATGAGTTGTTTGAGCTCCGCCCTGCCTTTGATCTTTCCGGATGCAGAACAGAGTGCTCCACTCCGGCGATAGAAAAGAGATCACCTGCCTTAAGATATTCATTCCGAGAAACTGAGCCTGCCCGGGGATATTCATGAAAGTAGACTCGCTGGATGGGAAAGGCTTCCTTAACGAAATCAAAGCCCTGGATGTGATCTGCATGAGGATGAGTCAGCAGAACGTAAGCCAGCCTCTGAGAATGCTGGTGCCAGAGATATCTCGAGACCAGGCGCTCCCCTACGAAATTGGACGAGGAGCCGTCAAGGGAAACGAAGCCTCCCGTGTCGATGAGACCGTCGCTCCCATCCGGGTACCGCAGATGGATACTCTCGCCCTGGCCGACGTCCAGCATTGTGATTTGCAATCGCTGGGGCGGATCACTGCCCAGCTTAAGCATCAGAAACAGAAAAGCGGGAGTGAGGAAGGAGAGTAGACGCCATCTGCCGCGAAGGAGGTGATAAAGACAGAAGAAGGACGAACTGTAAACAAGGATTTCAATTAACTCAGGCTGGCGCAGGTAACTAAACCATGCAAACTGCTGTGAGCCCGTCATCAGGGCCGCAATCAACTCGGAATACCAGTGGGTCAGCGCAGTTGCCAAGTGGACAAGCGGAAGCTTGTAGCTGAGAAACAGTAATAGACAGAGCGGGATAAAAGGACCGAAAAGCGGAACAAAGAGAAGATTGGAAAAGAGCTGCGTCCAGTTCCAGAGATTGGAATAATAAAGCCCTACCGGAAGCGTGAGCATCTGAATGAACCAGTTGCAGGTGGCAACTGCCAGCAAATAAGCTATTGCCGCCCCGCTCTGGCGTATCCCATTTGTTCGCAAGAAGGAGGGCCAGAATTGGAGCTTCTCCTCCAGTAAATAACGAACGCAGCGCCTCCAGGCGGCTTGCTCCGATTGTTCCGTGATGACGCGGTCGCTGAAGCAGTCGGCGAATCCGCAACGCAAGCACTTAATGTGAGCCGAAAAGGGGAGCACGAAAAGACCTATGGCGCAGAGGCTCAAGTAGGAAAATTGAAAGCCGGGGGAATACAGGGAACCAGGCCGGCAAGCCAGTGTGATGAGAGCGGCCACCCCCAGGCTATTCAAGAAAACCCGGAATAATCCCATCGGCGCCAGCAGGTAAAAAATAGTAATCATCAAACCAGCCCGCACCGTCGGAATACTCGATCCGGAGATGATCACATAACTCCATAATCCAAGGAGCGTGAGCAGGCGCCCTGCCCGACCCCAGCCATGCAAGATAAGGTGCAAAAACCCGATCAGGATGGAGACGTGGAGGCCGGAAACAACAAAAATGTGGAGAATCCCAAGCTGTTGAATAAGCTCTTTATCGAAGTCTTCAAGTGCCTTCTTATGTCCCAGAAAAACACTTAGAATCAGTTTTAAATTATGCTCATCAAATGTTTGACGACAATAGCTTTCAAAAGCTTGCGTGTAGTCATGCAGGAGCCGCAGCAGGAAAAAGCTGGTCCTGCGACCATCTCGCTCGAGTTGGTGAGGGGATTTTAGCCGGATCTGATGCAGGATACCCTGCTGCCACAGGTATTGACGGTAGTCGAATCCTCCCGGGACGGCATAATAAGGCGGCTCTTGCAGAAACGTTCTGAGGTGAAGAACGTCGCCGTATCTCAGAGGTGGATCGAAGAGCAGTTGCGGTGGAGTTTCCGGGGAGCGGACATAGACGCTGATCCTCGCCGGATAGTCGATTTCGATACCATTTTGGATGATCGAGGTCGGGGAGAACTCAAAGTAGAGGGACTTTTCAACAGCCTGCGGCCGCGTGCAAATCCATCCGCTCACTTCGGCAATTCGATCCGGCTCAACCTGAACTTCAATTCTTTCCGGCTCCCAGAACGATGCCAGGCACAGCGCTGCCAGACAGGCCAGGATAAAGCAGGGATTGAAGAGGAGGAATTTCTGAAGTTGGTCGAGCATAGCTGACCGCGGAAGCTGACCGGCTCATACACTGTCAGCACGAACCGATGCACAAGCGCACCGTAAAGGCTATAACGTCGAACTTCGAAAAAGTGCGATCGGTCAGCGGCCAGCGGTCAGTGGTCAGCGGTCAATTCCCCGCCGGCGGCACCCAATGATAGTTGCTCCGGTAGTGAAGGATCGCGGTCGGGTCGGTATAGAAAACCTGGATCTCACGGAATGACTTACTGGATTTGTCCGGTGGGCGGAAGGTCAGGATGTACCGTCTCTTTAGCTCCTCTGCCAATTGAAGGTACGTTTTCTGAAGCTCGGAAAGCTTGTGGGGGAAGAAGACGCGCCCGCCGGTGGATTCCGCCAGGTAACGCATCGCTGTCTCCTTTTCGCGGAAGTAGATATCGACGAAGTCCTTCGATTCGTTCAGAACATTCTTCATCACACGGTTGAGGAATTCCACGCGCTCACTTTTCTCGACCTTAGGTTGAACAAAACGGGTGCGGCTGATGATGTACAGCGAGATATTGGATTCAACCAGGGACTGCATGACCTGAGCGTAAGATGCCTCGCTCTGATTATCGATTCCGTCTGTGAGCAGAATGATGATCCTCTTGCCGTTTACTCTGTCCAGCCTTTCGCGGGCCGTGGCGAGCAAGGCATCATAAAGTGCCGTACGGTAGCCGCTCTCCAGCTCATCAAGGGAGTTCTTGAGACGGCGAAGATTGTTGGTCCAGTTCTGCAGGAGGATGACCTCGTCTGAGAAAGAGATGACGGCGATACGGTCTTCTTCCTTCAGAGAGCGGGCGAAGCTCAACGCCGCGTCCTGGATTTCTTCGATTTCTTCCTGGACGCTGCCGCTGGCGTCCAGGAGAAGAATGACGTTCGTGGGATTCGTGTCGAGCACGAAATTTTCGATGGGCCGCGGTTCACCCTGATCAAAAAGCCGGAAATCGTCGCGGGTCAGATCAGCCAGTATCTTTCCGCGGCTGTCAAAGACGCTGACGGGAACCTTGATGTAATTGGCTTCGATCTTGAAGGCGGGCGCTTGCTGAGCCAAAACCAGCGATGAAAAAGTCAGAAGCGAGACTACCAGGCGCATCCCTTAATTTTATCATGACTTTGCCCTATCCCCCTGGTGATTGAACACCCGGCGCAGGACAGCGCGAGCAGCATGATAGCCGCACATGCCATGGACCCCACCTCCGGGAGGAGTGGAGGATGAGCAGATGAAGATTCTGGTGTGTGAGGTGGCGTAGGGGACAAGACGAACTGCCGGCCGCGTGAAGAGCTGCCACAGGTCCTGGACGCCGCCATTGATATCTCCACCGACGCAGTTGGGGTTGGAATTTTCCAGTTGAAGCGTGTTTGTCGTCTTGCGGTGCAGGATGCAGTCGCGGAAGCCGGGCGCAAAGCGCTCGATCTGAGCCTCTATACGGTTTGACATATCGAAACTCGACCCGTGTGGAACATGACAGTAGGCCCAAGCCGTATGCTTTCCTTGCGGGGCCCGCGTGGGATCGGCAAGCGTTTGCTGGGCCAGCAACACGAAGGGTTTTTGCGGATGCCTGCCCTGCCAAACTTCGGCCTCGCCAGCTGCAATCTCATCGAATGTTCCCCCCAGATGCAGAGTCCCGGCCCCGCGTGAGAGCGGAGACTCCCAGGGAATCGGCTCGGCGAGGGCCCAATCCATCTTGAACACTCCCGGACCGTAGCGATAGCGCTTTAGCGCCTGCACGTAACCGGGAGTGAAATCCCGCCTGGCAAGCTGGAGGATCTGTCTGGGTGTCAGATCACAGATAACCGCTCGGGCAGGCGGAAGCTGATGCAACGACTGAACACAAAAACTTGTCCTGATCGTCCCCCCGAGTGAGCAAAAATAAGAGGCCAAGGCGTTGGATATCTGCTGCGCGCCTCCTTGAGGAAAAGGCCAGCCGACTACATGGCCGGGAGCGGCCAGCATAAGAGCGATGGCACTCGTTGGGATTTTCTCCAGAGGAAGGGACGAATGGGCAGCCAGTCCTGCCAGAAATCCGCGGGCATGTTTCTCTTTGAACAGAGAGTGCGCCAGACGCGAAGCCGGCTGTAGCGCTTTCAGTCCAAAGCGGACCAGCAGCACGGGATGTCGCGGCAGATGCAAGGGCCCCAGGATCTCCGCGGCGAGATCCGGCCAGCGGTTCACGAAGGGCTGTATTAATTTCCTGTAAGCCTCGGCGTCAGGACCCAAGGTCTGACAGGTATCCTCAAGGGAATAATGAAGCATGGCCGTGCTGCCATCGTCGAAAGGGTGCGCCAGGGGTATCGTCGGCTGGACCCACTTGAGTCCATGGTCTTGAAGCGGAAGGGAGCAGAAAAAAGGAGAGGCGGCTGCAAGAGGGTGGACGGCCGAGCCCAGATCGTGCAGGTATCCGGGCAGCGTGAGTTCGCCTGTCCGAGCGCCGCCACCCACCGTCTCGTTGGCTTCGAATACACAAACACCGAGACCGTTTCGCGCCAGCTCGATGGCGGCGGCGAGTCCATTGGGCCCAGCCCCTACGACTATTGCGTCATAGGCGCCCGAGATGTCGCTCATTGGCAAAAGCTCCAGGCCTACCATCGGGAGAAGCTGACCCGGGTTTAAGAGGCTGTAGGCTGTAGGTAAAACATTATACTAGTGCTTCGTAACATAAATAAGTGCGCTATCGTCGCGAGCCGGGTACTCTATGGGTGCGGTCTGATGGCGAGGCGCGACGAGGGAGCATATCGCGGGAATATGGGACCGAGGAGCAACAAAGCCAGCAGGCCAGTGCCGCCGCGACCCGAAGGGCTGGGGCGATAGCGCACTTATTTATGTTACGAAGCACTACATTGATGGAGTTCGGTCGGGTAGGAATCGCTGAAGCCTGTCACTCGGGAGAATCAGCGCACAGAGATCAATGGCCCCCGCTATTATTTGGTGTCTAAAATGGATGAGGTCGCGGAAAATCAGATCGCTGCGTGAAGACACTTGAACCTCCACGCCCACGCAGATCTTTGAGTTGTTCACCTCTTTGCACTTCAACCAATCAATACCACCCGAGACAGTCTTTTTCCAACCTCCGGCAGCAACGAAGCTCTTATCGATCATCTTGCGGAGAGTACCGCTGCTATTCGCATCCTTTTCTTCAAGAATATGCAAATGAAAGTTAGTTACGATGTGCCTGATTTCGTTCATCAAAGAATCCAGACCCAGTCGCTCGATTTTTTGGGCAGCCCCGTCGTAATACAGCTCCTCCGGATTTAACCACGCGCACAGACTCTTTGATCCACTGGCGGCACCAGTTGAGATAATGCCTACTCTCGAGATCGTCCGGCCTGCCGTTCCTGTAATCTTTGCCGATGTTGAAGGGAGGGTCTGCAAAAACCGTATCGATGGATTCTGATCGGATATTCCTGAAGAGGTCCAGGCAATCTGTGTTGTAAAGCGCCCCCCCGGGGGTTACCAGTACTGGCTTCATTATTGGACCCCACTAAAACGCGCTACCGGCCGACTGCGCCGCAGAGCAGGTTCTTCGGATGAATCGGGCCTACTTCGCGGCGGCCTCTACTTCTTTCAGGGGCTTGATGATGCCCAGGGCCAGCTTGACCTTGTGCTCGATCTGACTCCTGATTTCGGCATTCTCACGCAGGAACTGCTTGGCGTTCTCGCGCCCCTGGCCCAGGCGTTCCTGTTCCAGTGAAAACCAGGAACCACTTTTCTCAACAACCTTGTGCGTGACAGCCAGATCAAGCAGTTCTCCTTCGCGCGAAATTCCCTGACCGAACATGATATCGAACTCAGCTTCCTTGAAAGGCGGCGCCATCTTGTTCTTCACGATCTTGGCCTTGGTCCGGTTGCCTACATTCTGGTCGCCCTCTTTAATGGCGGCGGTCCGCCGGATTTCCAGGCGGATGGAAGAGTAAAACTTGAGGGCGCGGCCCCCGGTGGTGGTCTCGGGGTTGCCGAACATCACTCCGATTTTTTCGCGGATCTGATTAATGAATATGAGACAAGTATTCGATTTGGAAACAATTCCGGTCAGCTTACGCAGCGCCTGAGACATCAAACGGGCCTGCAGGCCCATGTGCGAGTCTCCCATTTCCCCCTCCAGTTCGGCGCGCGGGACCAGGGCGGCGACCGAATCGATCACCAGGATGTCAACGGCGCCGCTGCGGACCAGCATCTCCGCAATTTCCAGGGCCTGCTCGCCGCTGTCCGGCTGAGAGACCAGCAGTTCCGCGATATCGACTCCCAGATTACCGGCATACTCGGCATCCATGGCATGCTCGGCATCGACGAAAGCCGCAGTTCCGCCCACCTTCTGAGCCTCGGCAATAGCATGCAGCGCGATAGTGGTCTTACCGCTGGATTCCGGGCCATAGATTTCGATCACGCGCCCGCGTGGAAAGCCCCCGATACCCAGAGCGGCATCGATGGAAAGTGACCCGGAAGACACAGTCGGGACGTTCAGAGTCGTCCGATCCCCCAGCCGCATGATGGATCCCTTGCCGAATTGGCGCTCAATTTGAGTCAGTGCCATATCAATGGCGCGTTTCTTACTTTGTTCGTCGCTCATGGTTCTTTGGTTTCTTGGTTTCTTAATAGCCCTTTAATTCTGTGATTCTTAAATAATAACTTTTGGGCCTGACTATTCGTCTCCGGTCGTTAGCTATAACGTACGGAGTTCAAAAGTTACGAGTTATTCATGCCCGCTCCCTTACGGTCGCGGCTCGGATGGAGCCGCATTCACCGACAGGACGCAACCGAGCCGCGACTGTAAAGGAGCGGGCCCGGATCACCGCCGCTCAGATTCATCAAACCAGCTCCACGGCCATGGCCACGGCATTTCCGCCGCCCAGGCATAAAGTGGCGATCCCGCGCTTTCCGCCCCGGTCCCGCAGCGCGTACAACAGGGTGGTGAGGACCCGGGCGCCGCTGGCCCCAATCGGATGTCCCAGCGCTACGGCACCTCCGTTCACGTTCATCCGATTGCGGTCCAATGGGACCTCCTTGCAAAGCGCCACCGATTGAGCGGCGAAAGCCTCATTGACCTCATACAAATCCACCTCATCCTCTTTCCAGCCGGCCCGCTTGCGGACCTTTTTAATGGCCTCCAGAGGCGCCATCATCACCAGAGAAGGCTCAATTCCGCTGGTAACTGAGGCGCGAATGCGAGCCAGCGGCTGGACGCCAATCCGCTTGAGAGCGTCCTCCGAGACCACAGACAGGGCCGAGGCTCCGTCGCTCAATTGTGAGGAGTTGCCGGCCGTCACCGTACCTTCTTCCTGAAAAACCGGCTTCAGCCGGGCCAGGGATTCCACGGAGGTATCCTCCCGGGGGCCTTCGTCGCGATCGAATAGGACCGCCTCTCCCTTTTTCTGGGGCAATTCGACTGGGACGATCTCTTCTTTGAAGCGGCCGGCCCGAATCGCCTCAATCGATCGGGCATGTGAGTCACGGGCATACAGGTCCTGTTCTTCGCGGCTGACCGAGTACTTGCCTGAAACGAGCTCGGCGGTGCAGCCCATGTGATAGTTTCCATAGACATCCCACAAGCCGTCCTGGATCATGGAATCGATCACCTGACCGTTGCCCATCCTGAATCCTTCCCGGGCCCTGGGCAAGAGATAGGGAGCGTTGGTCATGCTTTCCATGCCGCCGGCGATCACCACGTGGACCTCTCCAAGTTGAATTCCCTGCCCCGCCAGCGTTACAGCCTTGAGTCCGGAGCCACATACCTTATTAATCGTCATGGCCGCCACGTGAGGAGAAACTCCGGCCTTCAGCGCGGTCTGGCGGGCGGGATTCTGCCCCAGTCCGGCCGGCAGCACGTTTCCCATGATCACTTCATCCACGTCCTCGGGCCGCAGGCCGGCCCGCCGGATCGCTTCGCCCACTACGATAGTCCCCAACTCAACAGCGGTGAACGACTTCAAGGCTCCCAGAAACCGGCCGATCGGCGTTCGGCAGGCTGAGAGGATATAGGCTTCTTTCATGGGACTATGGTACACCGGAGTTGGTTGATTCTTTAGTCAACCCTGGAAACCGTCTGTGACGGTGGTCATGTTCCGTGGGCTTTGCCCGTAGCACGAGCTGACCACTGACGCCGGCTCGCTGCGCTCGCCTACTGACCACTGACCAATTCGAAGATGGTCAGCCGGTCAGCGGTCAGCGGTCAGCCGGTCAGCCGGTCAGCGGTCAGCGGTCAGCCGGTCAGCGGTCAGCGGTCAGCCGGTCAGCCGGTCAGCCGGTCAGCGGTCAGCGGGTCAGCCGTCAGCCGGTCAGCGGTCAGCGGTCAGCGGGTCAGCCGGTCAGCCGGTCAGCGGTCAGCGGTCAGCCGGTCAGCCGGTCAGCCGGTCAGCGGTCAGCCGGTCAGCGGTCAGCGGCACCCGCCTCTGGAGGTGCTCGTTTGCGGCTAGGAAGTCTCGCCCGGGGCGAAGTAACCTTTGCGGTGGCGGACCTTCAGGTCATCCTTATTGTGGAGGATCCCGACTTCAATCTCGCGAAATTTGCCGTCTTTAGTCTTGTTCGACGGGACGTAGGTGAGGCTGTACTGGCTGCGCAGTTCCTGGTCGATCTGATCGAAGGCCTGGTGTAAGAGGTCAGCCGAGTAGGGAAAGAAGGCCCTTCCGCCCGTCTGCTCGGCAAGCTCCTCGAGCAGATCCTCTCCCTTTTTCTGGTGATCGGCGCCAAAGCGCGAGGTGCCAATGGCATAAATGATCACTCCGGAATCCAGAGCCATGTCCAGCGCTTCCTCAAGCGATCTCTTGCTGTGCAGGTCCATGCCATCGGAAACGATCACCATGGTTTTTCGGGCGTCGCTCAGGGCCATTTTCTCGCGCGAGACGAGATAGAGGGCATCCAGAAGCGCGGTGCCGCCCCCAGCCTTCAATTGATCGATCTCGGAAGCGATGGCGCTCGGATGAGCCGTAAAGTCGTGCCGCAGTGAGACCCCAGTGTCAAATTCGACCAGCAAAGCCTGGTCACTGGGCCGCATGACCGAATAGATAAAGTTGGTGGCCGCTTGCTTTTCGAAATCGAGCTTCAGCCGCACGCTCGAACTGGTGTCCATGATCAGACCGATCATCAAAGGCAAGTTCGATTCGTGCCTGAAGTTGGTAATGGCCTGCTGGGCGCCCTGCTC
Source organism: Acidobacteriota bacterium (assembly GCA_050747825.1). Classification (GTDB taxonomy): domain Bacteria; phylum Acidobacteriota; class UBA6911; order RPQK01; family JBOGJG01; genus JBOGJG01. Next base: position 14,683 of record JBOGJG010000422.1, read on the forward strand.
ATAAATTCTGAAGCGACCCTGTGGCAGGTCCGTTACGAAACGGCCTTTCTTATCGGTCACTGTGACCAGCACATTCACTGCCTCTACTTCGACTCTGATTGGAGGTTTCTGAAAGGCAGAAAGAATCAGAAAAATCAGGATTGAGAAACTGCAGAGAATACGTTTGGAAAACGGACCGGCAACAAACACTATCAAGCCAACTGCCTCATTTCAATCTGGCTAGATTACATCATTTACTTTTTCTAAACAATTCCGGACAATCAGCTTATGCCGAGCCGCTTCGAGTCCTTCGATCAGACGCTTAATAAGATCATCGAGAACTGGTACCAGCGTCTGAAACACCACTACGTCACCGAACAGGACAGCCAGGAGCTGGGGATCGAACCCGAGTTGAAACGATTCCATGAGATCGGGAGTCACCGCATCAAGTTTTCTCGGGAAAGAGAGATTGATGTGACTTATGGCCTGCGGGTTGAAGCGACCGACGGCGAGGTCGTGCTTGAGTCCAGCGTCAACAACAAGTCGGCCGGTTTCGATTACGAGGCTTTCGTCAACAAACTACAGGCTTACTATTGGCGTACCCGTAATGAAAAGCCCTGGACCGATCCGGAATTCGATCGATTCACCTATGGAGATCTGATGTCTTTCGAGCCCCGGCTGGGAGAGTCGGTCACATTGGACCATCGCCAGGAGAGAGCCGACATTATCCGGCTGCACTTCGTGGTCAATCCTCGCCACACCGAGCTTTTAATCAGTCACCCCGAGATCCTCCAGGACCTGATTGACAATTACTGCCTGGCCCCATTGAAGCGGATCTACGCTGAAACATTTCGGGAGTACAGGCCCGAGGCTTGAGACCTCAGGCCTCGGGCCTCTTGTTTGACTTCCCAACTGTTTTCATGTAATTCCCTTGGCACCATGGATACAGATCAGGAACAACGCAATCGCAAGATCCAGGAGTTTTTAGGCCGGGAATTTGGCTTTCGGTTTACGGCCGGTGAGTGTAATTTTCTCATTCAATTGCTGGCCTATGTCGCACAGGAAAATCCTCCTTTTGTGCCCAGTGCCGAAGGGAAGAAGGATCGCCTCAACTACCAGAGCATTCGTTCCATTGTTCTCTTGAATGACAAGCTAAACAGCCAAATGCAAAAGCACGCCGCTGATGCTTCGGTAATCATCGACGACTTCAAGCCGGCGACGGAGAGAGTCCAGTGAAAAAGGCTTTAAACAGGCGCTTGGCCGTGCTGGGAGCGGGCAAAATGGGAGGTATCCTGCTGAAGGCTTTTCACGGCCACGGCCTCATTTCTCTGGAGAAGACCTTTGCTACGGTTCGTCATCCTGAGCGGACCAGGGCTCTCAATGATCAACTTCCGATTCAGCTCACGACTGACAACGCTCAGGCTGCACGCCAGGCCGATATCATTCTGCTGTGCGTGAAGCCGAATACGATATCGGAAGTCGTCGGTGAGATACGTTCCGAGGTCGGGCCGGGGAAGTTGATCATCTCCATCGCGGCGTCGGTACCCACGGCTTATATTGAGCAGCTTCTGCCCGCCGGAGTTCCCGTCGTCAGGGCAATGCCGAACACGCCCTGCGAAATTGGCTGCGGAATGACCGGCATTTGTAAAGGTCAGTTTGCCGACCAGGCTCACCTGGACCTGACCTGCCGCCTTTTTGAAACCGTTGGCAAGACAGTCATCGTTGACGAAAAGCACATGGATGCCGTGACCGGTCTGTCCGCCAGCGGGCCCGCTTACATCTACATCATTCTCGAGGCGCTGGCTGAAGCGGGAGTTAAGGTTGGACTCCCCCGTGAAGTCGCCACGCTGCTCGCCGCTCAGACAACCCAGGGCGCCGCCCGTGTCGTGCTGGAAAAGGGCGACCATCCCGCTCTTCTGAAAGACGCCGTTACCACGCCCGCCGGCTGTACCATTGACGGAATCATGGAACTGGAGGAAGGGAAGCTGCGAGTAACGCTTATCAAGGCCGTGGTCAAAGCCACTCAGCGGGCCAGGGAACTGCTCCTGGCGGAGTGAGGGGTCAGATCTTGAGTTTTTCCTTTT
>JBOGJG010000423.1:0-1303 GCA_050747825.1 Acidobacteriota bacterium
GGCGGAGGCCGAGCGCCTGTACGTGCAGCTGGCCCCGCTGATCATGTTTCCCATGCAGTCGGTGGACCAGTTCCTGTGCTACGGCAAGCGCCTGACCGCCAAACGCCTGGGCATCGCCGAGGTCCACGACCGCCAGCCCGCCCAGGCGCCGACCGCCTTCGGCCTCGACTGCCTCACCCGCCACGCCGCGGTGCTGGACCGGCTGGCGTAGGTTCGTTTGGTTTCGCGGTGCATGAGCCTGTACCGTGTCTCGGAAGCGACGGTGCGGGGGTCAGTCGCCCCCCGCGTCATCGCCCGTCCAATCACTAAGCGGCCTTACTTTGCCAAAATTGTTGGCAAAGAACGCCCATGTCCTTATCCGGCGAGTTACCCTTTGCAGGATGCCATCAACCGGAATGTTTCGACCTCTTTTGTTGCACTGGACGAAATGACGCTTTGCATAAAATGACAGTAGATCGGCGAGCTGTAGCGCATTACACTGCCGCTTGTCGGCGAACGATACAGATTTCAGCCTACTTTCCAGATTGTGCCGCCGCATCACACCATGAAAAATCCGCTCTAAAGATGAGTTATATGTGGTGCCCGATTCAACGATGAATGACAGACCGTCTGCTGCTACTATGCGCCCTATCTCTGGCTCACGCAAAAGTCTGTCGATAACGACGTTGAAGCAAAATCCAAACGCCGACATATTTTGCCCGAGTCCAAGCTGCAACTTCCTAAGATCATAGGTTTTCTTCTGAACGGAAATACTTATCCCGAACCGGACAAAGGGTGAGGCCACACCATACCATTCATCAACAAAACTGTTCTTCTTGATCCTCGACCACCCGCTAAACTGGCATTTAGTGTCGTGAAATTCCTTAGAGTGAAAGAAGGGAATTTCGTATCGGTCAAAGACACCGTCTGTTCCGCTTTCAAAACGTTGCCATTCCGCGAACCCGGCAACATAGCCGGCCATCGTCACGACCGGCGAGTCCCGGTCAGTTCCACTATCGTCGAGATAAGTGACTAACACGATGATAGTGCGATCCCTGTCGCGTCCCAGAACTGGCTCGATAACGTGTCGAACCGAGCAGCCGCGATTCGCGGCAGCGGCGCTCACCTTTACCGCTCCCCATCCGGGTACGGCGCGTACAATATCTCCTACTGGTTGAACCGCCGTTGTCAAGAATCCTGCGGTGGAGCTGATCGACAGGCCCACTGTCCGTGAGCGCGCGCAGATGGCTTGGCGGGCGCATGGCTGGCGAAACGCCGACATCATCGCTACAACGCCTCGAGATCAGCCGAGCGGGGGAGAGGC
>JBOGJG010000424.1:0-1767 GCA_050747825.1 Acidobacteriota bacterium
GCCTGCTCCCATCGATTTCTTGGCCGACTTCATCGCCGAGCGGCGCGGAGAGGGGACCCACAGCATCAGTAACCACGACGCCCTCCACCTCACCCGCGTCTGCCTCCTCGCCCGCCAGGCCGCCGACCAATCCCGCTGGCTGTCAATTTAAGCACTAGTGTAGTGTCCAAGAATTAACTGGACAGTTGTTTCTTCGTTTTTCTCTTGCGCGGCTCAGTACAGCCCGGCTTAATCTTCTCCAGAGTTTGGCGGCAACGAGCCAGTTTTTGCTGAATCGATTCGACGGTGGCGGTCCAGACGAAAGGCTTGGGATCCTCATTCCAAGCCGCCAAAAACTCCGTAATCGCCTTTTCCAATTCTTCGACACTCACAAAGGATCCACGACGGACTCGCTTGGACGTTAGTTCTCCAAACCACCGCTCGATCAAATTCAACCAACTGGAACTGGTCGGTACAAAGTGCGGAATGAAACGAGGATGACGCCCCAGCCAAGCCTTCACCTTGGGATGGGTGTGCGTGCCATAGTTGTCCATCACCATGTGCAGAGGCGTCGGACCCGGGAACTCCTGATCCAGACGGCGCAAGAATCTCAAGAACTCTTGATGCCGGTGCCGTTCGTAACACTGGCCGATCACACGGCCCTGTAGAAGTTCCAGCGCAGCAAACAGCGTCGTCGTGCCGTTGCGCTTGTAATCGTGCGTCATCGTGCCGCAGCGCCCTTTCTTGAGAGGCAAACCAGGCTGTGTTCGGTCCAACGCCTGAATCTGGCTTTTTTCATCCACACACAACACCATGGCTTGCTGCGGGGGATTTAAATAGAGACCCACCACATCCGTGAGCTTCTCCAGAAACCGGGGATCTCGTGACAACTTGAAAGTCTTCGTTCGATGGGGCTTCACATTGTGACTTCGCCAAATGTTGTTGATCGTCGACTTGCTGACTCCCTGGCTTTTTGCCATCAACCGGCAACTCCACTGTGTCATCCCCTTCGGTTTGGTCTGCAACGTTGCATCTACGATCGCTTCGATCTTGTCCGACCCATAAGTCGCCTTGCGTCCGCGACCTGGTGCCACTTCCCACAAACTGTCGAGTCCTTCCTCTGCGAAACGTGCTCGCCACAACATCACGGTCTTCCGGTTGATCTTCAACTGCTTAGCAATGGCGGTGTCAGACTGACCTTCGGCAGCGGCCAGCACGATTCGACTGCGCAGCGTCACCTGCTGGGGTGTTCCGTAGGCCCTTAACCATCGGTCAATCTCTTCCCGGTCACGGGGACTCAATGAGAGGGGAGGCACTGTTCGAGGCATGCCCCATCTTAACCCCACTCCTTTTTATTGTCCATCTATTTGTTGGACACTACACTAGCTAGTATTTCTCTCAACTCACCTAGATCTTTCGGGAACAAAATCGGGGACTGGCTCCTGCTGATTAACCTCTCCCTAATATATTCCTTTGCCTCTTCATCTTTGAAACGAATTAAGTCCAATAAGGAGAGAATGGTTCCAGATTTGGCCCTGGTTATAGCGCCTGACGAAAATGAGACATAGAGTTTCACACCAGAACTGTAAAATGCTTCGCCGGGCAAATGCTTTGGCAGAACTCTGCCATAATCGATATATTTCTCGTCGCTGTGCATTCCAGGGTGGTATTTCAAGCCCACCTTGCTCTCGGGCACGTACTCCTTGATGACGCCGAAAATAGCAGCTATATCCTCCCTGAACTCAGCCTCATGCACTCGTCCTGTCAAAACCAGCGGCTGATCAAAGT
>JBOGJG010000425.1:0-14131 GCA_050747825.1 Acidobacteriota bacterium
TTTGAACGGCACAGCCGCCGCCCACCAAGCCAGGCAGAGAGCCAGCAGCAGCCAAGCCACGCCCGGCGGGCTTGCGTGTTCGTGGCGACGCAGCAACCTGAGCCTCACAGTCGATGCAGAACAATTCAAGTCGCTGCTTCGTCGCTCCATCGCGGCCATCAATGTCCTCCCTCGAGTCGTGACTCGAAATGGTTCCGAAATTCCAGATGAACCCACTCCCGGATCAGGGGTCCCCAGTCGCGGCTGGGCAGGCGTCCCACGTGCTGGTACTCGGCGCCCAGAGTCCGGGCGACTGCGTCACACTGGCGGAGCCGCACAGTGCTGTTCTCCGTGTCGAGGCACAGGCTGCGAATGCCAGCGGCGCGAATTCGTTTGGCCACAGCCAGCGCGGCAGCGAGAGGGGCTGGAGCGGGCAGGGTGGCTCTACCATCGGTGATCAGCGCCAGGATTGGTTGAACTGACGGCTCCTTGCGCTTTTGAAGTGTGACCAGCGCCAAAGCACAGTCCAGCCCGGCAGCCAGAGGAGTTTGCCCGCCGGCGGGCAACTGTTGCAGTAAACGGTAAGCCAGAAAAGCGCTTCGGGTGGGCCGGAGCAGCAGCTCTGCTCGGGCTTCGCGGAATACCACCAGGGACACCCAGGCACGCTGGCGGTGTGAGTCTTCCAGCAGACTGCAGGCCGCTCCTTTGGCAGCCCGCATTCTGGCCAGGGCCCCCATGGATCCGGAGGCATCTACCACTAAAACCACCAGGAACGGAGGCGGCATGACTCGGCATTTGCGCCGCAGGTCCGATGAACGCAACGGAAGCAGGGAAAGTGGTCGCGTGCTCGTTACGATTCGGTTGAGCGCCGCTGCGCGCACTGTGGCTGGCAAGTCCAGTGCGGCTGAGTGGTCCGCGCGCGACGGCGGCTGGCTCCGTGGCATCCCCAGGCGTGCCGACGTTGAACCGCGCCGGGCGCGGGTCCCGCGGTTTGCCTTTCGGATACACTTGCCCGGTTGCGGGAGGCCCAGTTTGAGGCGATAGGCAGACCCGATGGGTTCAATCGTTGGAGGACGTTGCGCCTGCGGGTTTTGCGGTTGCCTTTCCCCTTGCGCCGCCTGGGCTGAATCGCGGGGAACTGGAGCCGATCTTACCCCGCCTGGTGGCCCGGAAACCGGTGGACTCTTGGCGCCCGGCCCTTCTGCGGGCTTCCCGCCGGTTCGCCGCCGGTGCGCCAATGCCAGCTCCGCCACGGCTTCCAGGTCTTCGTCTGTGGCAGCTGTCCGCTCCTGGAAGGCCGCCATTGCACGACAAGCCCGGTAAAGAACTAGATCGGCGCGAGCGCCGTCTACCGACGACTCGAAGGTTAGTTGGGCCAACCGTGTCAGCAGGGCTTCGGAAACCTCCACGTCTTTCAAACGGTACCTGGCCTGCTCGATTCGCATGGATAGCTGCTTCTCAGCATCGCACCAGTCCTCCAGAAACTGCGCCGGAGCGGTTTCGAACGCGAGCCGGCGGCGCACAATTTCTTTTCGAGTCTCCACATCAAAATGCCCCGCTACTTGCGCACAGAGTCCGAACCGGTCAAGCAACTGCGGCCGCAGCTCACCCTCTTCGGGGTTCATGGTCCCCACCAGCATGAAACCCGCTTCGTGTTCGAACGTGACACCGTCCCGTTCCACGCGGTTCACTCCCATGGCGGCCACATCCAGGATCACGTCCACCAGCGGGTCGGGCAGCAGGTTGACTTCGTCGATGTAGAGAATACCGCGGTGCGCCCGCGCCAGAAGGCCCGGCTCAAAATGGCGCTCCCCCTGCTGCAGCACCTTTTCCACATCCAGCGTTCCCAGAACCCGGTCCTCGGTTGCGCCGAGCGGCAACTCCACGAAGGGCGTTAGAATGCGCTGCCCGGGCGTTTCCGGGGGCGGCTCCATTGGCAACACCTCAATCGACGGCAGCAGCGAGGCCAGAGAGCGCACGGTGGTCGACTTGGCGGTGCCGCGCGTGCCGGTGATGAGGATGCCGCCAATGCGCGGGTCGACGGCGTTCAGAATCAGGCCCAGCTTCATCGCGTCCTGACCCACGATTGCAGAAAAGGGGAAGAGGGTGTGGTTATCCTGGATCCGGGAACTCATGGAACGATCTCTCCTCCTTCCAGAGCCGCCTCTGTGGCGAGATAAATTTCGCGAAGCTGTTCCAGCGTTTCCGGCGCAGGCGCCTCCCACATCTGGCGATCGGCGGCCTCGAGCAGCCGGCCGGCCATCTCACGCATGGCCCAGGGATTGCTTTTCTCCAAAAAGCGGCGGCTCTGCTCGTCGATCAAATACTTTTCTGCCAACTGCTGGTACATCCAGTCGTCGGCCACATTGGCGGTGGCGTCATAACCAAACAGGTAATCGATCGTAGCAGCCATCTCCACCGCTCCTTTATAGCCGTGGCGGCGGATGGCCTCGATCCACTTGGGATTCACAACTCGGGCTCGAAAGATCCGCCGGGCCTCCCGCTGCAGATCATCCACCTGAGGCTGGTCCGGGTTGGAGGAGTCTCCTAGAACAGCCACCGGGGCTTTACCTGTCAACGAACGAATGGCAGCCACCATCCCGCCGTGGAATTGAAAGTAGTCATCGCTGTCAAAGATGTCGTGCTCCCGGTTGTCCAGGTTTTGAACAGCCACTTCCGAGGATGCCAGCAAGCTCCTGAATTCGCCTGGGGCCGGCTCACCGTAAACACTGCCGGTGTAGGCATAGCCACCCGATTCCAGGTAAATCTGAGCCAAATCCTGGTCCGTCGCCCAATGTCCGCTGGTGATGGCATTGAGAAGGCCGGTCCCGTAAACGCCTGGCTTGTTGCTGAAAAGGCGGAAGTACGCCCGCCGGGCCGCTTCTTCGGGGGACAGTCCTTCGCCAAGAAGCTGTTCCTGCCGGGCGAGAACATGCTTGCGAATGTAATTGTGGCTCGCCGGTTCGTCCAGGCCGGCCACCATCGCCACGGCCTGGTCGAGCAGGCGCACCACATCAGGAAAGGCGTCGCGGAAAAAACCCGACATGCGCACCGTCACGTCGATGCGGGGCCGCCTCAACTGTTCCAGCGGCAGAACGCTCAAGCCCCGGATGCGCTGGTTTTCCGGCTCCCATTCCGGCGTCACACCCAGCAGCCAGAGGATCTCGGCCACGTCGTCCCCGTGGGTTCGCATGTTGGCGCTGCCCCAAACGGTGATTCCGACCGTTTCCGGCTCCCGTCCCCGTTGCCGCCGAAAATGTTCGATAAGTTCACTGGCGAGGCGTTCACCGACCTGCCAGGTAAACCGCGAAGGAATGGCCCGCACGTCCACGGAGTAAAAGTTGCGGCCGGTGGGAAGGACGTTCACCATGCCGCGGGATGGGGCGCCGCTGGGCCCGGCGGGGACAGCGGCGCCCGCCAGGCCATCCAGCAGATGGGTAATCTCGTCTGAAGTGCGTTTCAAGTCAGGAAGGATGCGCTCGCAGAAAAAACGCAGCGTGCGCACTACCTCACCGTTGGCCGGCAAACCGGCACGGCGACCCGCTCCGGCAATGGCTTCCGAGCCGCAGGCCCCGAGCAGCACGTCCTTAAGTAGTAGCCGGCCCAGGTTCCACAAGGCTTCCATCACTTCTCCGCATCTTGGCTCCGGAGAGTCCGGCCGGCAGTCAAACCTGGCAAGGGTTGCGGCTTCCGGGCACGGTTCGCTGGCGCTGCGGCGGTCGCTTAGGCGGACGTAGTCCAGCCCCAGATCGCGCGCCAGCGCATGGCGCAACCCCAGCCACTCCGTGCCATCCAGCCGGAGAAGCGCCAGGGCCAGGTCGATGAGCTGATCGCCCTCCGGGACTTGTCCCAGAATATGCAGCCCGTCGCGAATCTGCAGGTCGCCAATCTCGCAGAGATACCCGTCGACATGCTGAATAAACTCGCCAAACTCTTCCGGTGAAGGCTGGGACTGCACGCCCAGATCCAGGTGGAGTTGGCTCTCAACGGTCAGATCCCAAATTTCACCTGCAATGAAGGGAAGCTTGTCAGGATCGGTGATCTGTGCCTGGGCGTAGCTGCCGAGGAGTTGCTGCAGGCGGGCGAGATGATCGTAAGTCTCGGCTCTCGTCAGCGGCGGAACCAGGTGATCAATGATGCAGGCATGAATGCGCCTCTTGGCCTGTGTGCCTTCGCCGGGGTCGTTCACAATGAAGGGATAGAAGACCGGAATCGCACTGATGCCGAGGTCCGGATAGCAGCTCTCCGAAAGCCCGAGAGCCTTGCCGGGCAGCCATTCCAGCGTGCCGTGCTTGCCGCAGTGAATGACGGCGTCGGCCCGGAATTCGTCACGCAGCCAGCGGTAAGCGCCCAGATACTGGTGCGAGGGAACCAATTCGCCGCTGTGATAGACCGCCAATGGGTTCTCACCGAAGCCGCGCGGCGGCTGAATCATCACGAAAACGTGGCCCAGCTGCAGACCGGCCACATAGATCTGCTCTCCGGAGCGCATCACCGAGCCGGGGGGCTGGCCCCAGGCTTCACACAGTTCTTGCTGGTTCCGCCCCGGATAGTTTGCGAACCATTCCCCATAGCGGGCTGCGCTGAAGCCGGCTCCCGCCAGGGCCAGTTGTTCTTCGGTGAGGTACTCCTGATCATAGCCCCCGCAGTCGATGAGCTGGCACATCAGCGCGTCGCCGCTTTCCGGCATGTCCTCCACCTGGTAGCCTCTGCTTCGCAAGCCCTTCAGAATGCGTATAACAGATTCAGGCGTGTCCAGTCCGACTGCGCTGCCGATGCGGCCCTGCTTGTTGGCAAAGTTGGTCAGCATGATGCAGATCCGCTTTTCAGCGTTCGGCTTTCGCCGCAGCATTGCCAGGTTGCGGGCGTAATGCGACAGCACGGCAGCCCGTTCGCCGATTGGCTGGGAACGGCGGGAATCGGCAGAGTCGGCCGCTTCCGCGCCGGCACTCTTGGCGCTGAGCACCGGCCCGATCAAACGGCCGTCGAACTCCGGCAAAACCGCGTACATCGCGGCATCCAGCGGCAGCAGGCCTGCAGGACTGGAGGCCCAGCGGTCTTCCGTCTGGAAGGTACTGAGCGCTTGAACCACGGGCACGCGCAGCGCTTCGGACAGCGACTCTCCGGAAGCGATGGTGGTCCTTCCCTCGTGACGCAGCCGCGAGCCGGAGTAGCCCATCGTGCTGATGATGCAATCGATCACCACCCCACCCTCCCCGCCCAGGTAACGAGTGCTGACATCCTCTCGCGCTTCAGCAGATCCCAGGCTCAGGCTGTAACAAAAGACGGGCAAAACATTGCAGGCATTATTTTCGAGTTCTCGGACTAATGCGTCGATATGTTCCAGGTTGCCACTTTGCCAGAACGCGCGGTAGAACAGGACTGCCACGGCCGGCCGATCTTCACGCCAGTAGTGTCGCCGGAAGCCCGCCAGGTCGAGCCGGGCACACTCGGCGCGGCTGGCGGCATCAGGGTGGTACAGGCCGGCTTCAGGGCATGCCGCCGGAGACTTGAAGCCTAAGGCGCTGCCCAGGTAAACGTCCGACAGGAAGAGCAACAGGTGTTTGTAATTCTCAACCCCGCCTTCAATCAAGTATTCCAGGCTGGTGTGTACATCGGCCAGCGGAACATTGGAGAGAGCCGCCAGTTCAGCGTCCGGTTGATTGTCGCCCGGCAAGATCAACAGAGGGCGTTTTTGCTGGCGGCAGAACACCTCCAAGAGTTCGAAGGCGCGCTGGAAATAACGGAGCCCTCCCAGAACATGAACCAGGAAGAGTCCCGCGCTGGCAGCGGGTCCGCTTAGAAAGGCATTGACCTGTTCTTCCGCCTGCAGGTCATTGCAATGGCCGATCAGTACACCCGCAAAGCCAGCGGGGCACGACTTGGCCGCTTCGGCCAGTTGCAGCCTTTCTGTATCCGTGGAAGTGATAAACGCAATCATGACGACTCCTACCAGGCACGAGACCAGCGGGGTCCTTGTTTGCCGTTGAGGTCTCTCAGCGAGCCACTGACCCCGGCGCGCTGCTCGACGAGCCGCCCGAACAACCACAGCAGGTCAGACAAGCGATTCAGGTAAGCCAGGATTTCAGGATTGACGGACTCGCCCGACTCGGCCAGGCGGACGGCGCAGCGCTCAGCGCGACGGCAAACCGTGCGTGCCATGTCAAAGGCGGCTGCCGTGTCGTGTTCGCCTGGCAAAGACCAGTCGCCCAGAATGCCGTCCATTGCCTCGATGCGGTGAACCTGCCCGGTCAGCGCCTCCACCATCTCAGCCGTCACCGGAGGCTGGTTCTTGCGGCTCTCCGGAGGCGTCGCCAAAGCCGATCCGACTTGAAACAGTTCCCGCTGGATCTCCTTAACAGTGACTTTGATTTCGTCGTCGGCACAAATGGCTCGCGCAAACCCCAGACATGAGTTCAATTCGTCCACCGTTCCATACGCCTCGACTCGAAGATGCGATTTCGAAACACGAATGCCGCCGGCAAGACCCGTCTGGCCAGCATCTCCCCGCTTAGTTGCTATGCTCATTTCAATCCTCCTGAATTTTTGGACCCGAACGCCCAGCACCACCGACAAATTTCCATGCTCTCGATGCTAGACGGCCTGTTCCGCTGCTGTTGGTTAAATGTTCAGTCCAGTCCGCAAAGACGCTCGTTATCGAAAGTAGTAGCAGCGGCTCATCGCTCCACATTCTCTGTCGCGGCTCCTTCTAGACAGTCGCGACACAGACAGTGGCTGTACTTGCTCCGCAGTTGCTGACGTGTCTTCTCGGTCAGCTTGACTTTACTGCACCAGCAACCGGTCAGAGCAACCGTGCAGTGGAAGGGCCGCTGACACGCCTCGCAAACTCGCGGTTTTTGCCACCCAGAAAAAATGAAACTGAGCAGCTGACGAAGGATCATCTCCACACCCTGACCTTCCCCTTATTCTTTCCGGCTGCTGCTCTCTCTCGACCGCGAGTGGAATCCTGAGGGCTTTGAGCGACCCATCCATGTCCACACTTCTTAGAATCGCAGACTCATGCCGGCGGTAAACGTTAATCCGGGAGTGCGAAAACCGCTCTCAAAGTATTCGCGGTCAAGCAGGTTTTCGATTTTTCCGTAAATCCGCAGACCCAATTTGTCCTTTAACGGATGCGTATAGCTTCCGCCGAGATCGGCTTTGACCGGTCCGCCGAACTCGAAAGCCCGGCCGGAGAATGGAAAGTAGTAATTGCCGTAAGCGAACAGATCAAACACGACATCCAGGCGGCGGGTAATCTGTTGCACGGCGACGAGGGTAAAAGTATCGCGTGGCTGCACGAACGTCCGGAGAAATCCAGGGACGGAGGATGCGACCCGATTGACGGCATTGGTGAAGGTGTAAGAGCCGCTAATGTCCAGCGTGCGGTGCGGCTTGGCGCTCACAGCGAACTCCACCCCACGCGCCATCCCGCCGCCTGTGTTCCGATACCCGCCAAAGCGTCCGAAAGGGTCCGTAGCCGGATTGATGACCCCGGTGGAATCAAAAACGATGACCTCCTGTAAACGGGTATAGAAATAGGTGGCGCCAAGCTGCACACGGTCGCTGATGAACCGCTGATCAATCCCGCCGTCAACGGCAATCGAACGATCAGGACGCAGACGCGGGTCGCCAAACGGCGAGAAGGTGCCGTTGAAAAAGGAAGACCCGAACCGCTCGAAGATGGATGGCGTGCGATAACCGTTGCCGGCGTGCGCCCGCAGTTTCGTGCCGGTTGAACTGAAGAAATATGAGACAGAACCATCTCCGGTATAAGCCGTTTTCGGCGACTCAAAGTGTCGTCCGGTATAGACGGAAGTGCCGCCGAAGAATTCAGGCTGCGTCAAATCAAAAGATTGGACACGAAATGCAACAGCCGTTTGAAAGCGGTTCTGCAGCGCGCGGAACTGATTTTGAATGAAGAAGGCGTTGCTGCGTTGTCCGGCGTCTGTCCCGGCATCGACGCGCTGCGGCAGGTTTGGATTCTCGTCGCGATTGCGGCCGATATACCGCTCACGCTCAAACTCGTAACCGGCGGCGAGCAGGTTGTGCTGACCCAGTCTGGCGTCCCCTTGCAGCTTGAAAGTGTCGATCCGCCCATCAAAATTGCTGGAGTTATTGAATAGCGGTTCAAATCGAACTCCTGCTGGACCGTTACTGAATTGACGATTCGTGTTGACCCGTTGGTAGCTGGCACGATAGCCGAAAGATTCATTCATGCGTTGGGTGAAGGTGACCGCCACAGCCAGAAAATCTGAATCGCGGCGACTGTCCGGGTCGCGCAGATTAGGCACGTAGTTGGCATTGCCAGGCGTGATGGGCTGGCGTGCTTCAAACCTTCTTTGCTGTTCCAGCGAAAGCGCGGCGGCGTTGACGATGCTGCCGGAGGGTGGCAAGGTAGCTCCCGTTGGCGGCGCGAAAGGGCTGTCGGTCAGTTGCAAAAACGCTCTGTTGCCGAAGAGGCGGGTGGATAAAGAAATGGTTGGTGTGAAGTTGTATTGCGCAAATCCCTGCCCGCTGAAGTTGCGCGCCGGCATATCGCCGATGACCCCATCGGTGAGGTTCAGCAGGGCAAGTCCTCCACTGTAGACGAAACGGTTTTCGGCAAGGCCACCGGCAAGTTGTGCCCGACCGCGAATAAGTCCTAGCTGTCCGCCTTCAAGTTGCACTTGCCCATGCGTTGGTGCGCCACCCTGATCCGAGACGATGTTCACTACGCCGCCGATAGCATTGGAGCCATAGAGCGAAGAGCCGGAACCGCGGACCACTTCGAGCCGGTCAGTGTTGACGGCAAAGAGCTCCTCAACAAACGAGGTGGCATCACCTTGCGGACTCGACGCATCGCGAAATCGCAATCCGTCAACCAGCATTGCCGTATCCGAATCGCGCAGCCCGCGCGTTTGAATACGCGTGAATGCACCGGGGCCGCCGAGTTGTTGCACCCGCAAGCCAGGCACGGTGCGCAAGGCTTCGCTGATGGAGATTTCGCCGCGCTGCTCGATCTCTTGAGCGCTGACGACAGAAACTGCTTTGGACACTTCATCAACAGTTTGCGGTGTTCCGGCAGCCGTTACCAAAACTGTTTCGTTCGGTCCGGCCACATTAAAAACCAGATCCAATGCCGCTGCCGCGTCCCTTTCAACACGAACAGCGCGCGTCGTCTTGTTAAATCCGGGTGCGGAGACTTCCACGACGTAATCACCCGGGTACAGGCGCTCAAATCGATAGCTTCCGCTGGCGTCAGTCAGGGTCGTCGCCCGCAAGCCGATTTCGCGGGCATAGAGTGTCACGGTGGCTCCGGCAACGACCCCGCCTTGCGAGTCCGCAATGCGTCCAGTCAGGCTGCCGGTCGTTTGGGCGAAAGCCAGCAACAGCCCCACTGAAGAGTACAAGAGGCAGGCAGCGAAGAAACGCAAAGTCCATCGAATGTTCCTACTCATGAAACTGACTCCTTTGGTAATCGGTCCTTGGTTGATAGATTCGACGAATATGGCTGTGGTTTCGGATCTCCAATCCGGAAGAACCATGGATGCACTCGTACTCTTCCCGGACACAGGTGGGGGAGTGAACCCTTCTGAATTGAGACTGAGATTGACGGCAGCGGAACTGCAACCTAGACGGGCCGGTCTGCAGAAGGGAACGGTCGCCCGGCAGCGGGCTGCCAGCTCACTTCGTGCAGAAACAGGGCAAGAGGAAAAACGGAAAGCTCTAAAGAGGGACACCGGGCGCCTCCCCGAAACAGGAGCGGAGGCATCTGGCAGAACTCTGAACTTTTAGGGAAAGACGTGCAAAGGGGTGAAGTTCGAGCACTTTTCTGTTCTCCGCAAAAAAATTGCTGTTCAGACTCTGGGTAGGTCTCCTGGCTTGGGGGGTGGGCATTCAGTGAATGCCCGGACGCTTCACCTTCCCTGGCCGTTGGCCCAAGTGGTCCTTCGAAGCGCCTTCACCCCGCTCACAGTGGCGGAACCGCGCCGGTTTTTCACCGGACTTCCCTTTTATGCCCTTTGGGGCACCCCGAGCGAGATCAAGTGTAACGCAGCAAAAAAGTACCACACCGGGAAAAACACTGTCAACATATTTTTTGGAAACTGTCGTTAGCAAGTGATATGACCGTTAGTAGTAGCAAGTGAAGTGTGTCAGTCGTGGACGGGTGTTCCAACTTCGTCTAGCGGAGCAGCGAAACGATGCAGGCGGTGCCGAACAGGAGCGCCGTCGAGGTGACCAGCACGCAGGCTCGTGGGACGTCTCCGGACTGCCCAGCGGGAGGATCTGCGGGGTTTCCCAGCCAAATATCGGTGACGAGGCCTCCCCGCATCCAAATGGGCCCGACGAGACGGCGGCTCAAGGCGCCAGCGGCCGCCGCTTCACTCCAGCCGGAATTCGGCCCGGGGACAATGGCGTGTTGTTTCCATCCAACCAACAGCGCTTTCCGGCCGGAACATCCCGGCAAAATTGACGCCACCAGCGAAAGCAATAGCCATGTCAGACGAGCCGGGACGAGGTTCATTAAGTCGTCTAACCGGGCCCCACACCATCCGAAGCGCAGGTAGCGGATTGTCTTGTAACCCACCATGGAATCCATCGTGCTGACAACTTTGAAAAGCACGAGGCCAGGCAGGCCCAGCAGGCTGTACCAAAGGATT
Source organism: Acidobacteriota bacterium (assembly GCA_050747825.1). GTDB lineage: Bacteria > Acidobacteriota > UBA6911 > RPQK01 > JBOGJG01 > JBOGJG01. The sequence continues at coordinate 10,623 of JBOGJG010000425.1, forward strand.
GGGCTTACGAAGCCATCCACCAGGTTTTCGCTGAGGCTCTCGATGGCTGCTCTTCGGCAGGCTTTCACGTCCATGCGCTCGATATCTCGGCCCACGAGCTGGCTTATTGCCCGCCGCGCTCCTTCCAGGTCTTCGGCGGCAGCCGCCCTTTCGACTGCCATCACATGCTTCAGAAGGTCGCGCAATGCCACCAGACTGTAAAGAAGAAACAGGTGGATGGCTCCAGCGACGAGTCCGCTCCAGGAGCTCAAGATGAGGGCCACAACGGAAGTGCCCCCCACCCAGAGGAGACTGAGCGCCAGAAACAACCAGCAGCCGCCCAGATAGCCTTCAGCACCCACACCGCGCAGGATATTCTCAATCCACCCCAGAGTCCGCCCCATGAGACGCACCGGATGGAAGGCGTAAGAGGGATCGCCAATGAGCAAGTCGAGCACGATCGCCAGCCCGAGCACAAACGCACTGGGGGCAAGAGCGCTCACGACCACTTGGTACTCCAACCCATGGCGATGGCGCGAATCACAAGCGAAACAGGTCCGTTGGAATTGAGCTGAAGCTGGCCGCGGTATTCCGGCCAGCGATCGGGCTTGGCAGCCAGGCCGCAGGCGATGGTAGCGGCTTGCTGCCGCAGCATTTCACGCGAGAGACTTTCGGAGAGGGTTCCGTAACGGACCCGGTCCAGCACAGCGGCATAAGCGTATGCGCCGGCTGCCACCAGCGGTTCATAGAAGACAGACTTGCTGTTCTTGCGAAGCAACTCAAGATCCTGCGAGCTCAAGAGATGGCCGATCTCTTCCCAGAAACGCTCTTCACGCAGACCGAAACGGCCGAGCGCATGGAACAGGCTGCGCGTGTAAGAGGGCTCCAGACCGTTCTGCCAGCGCAAGGCCTCCTTGGTGGCTTCCAGGACCGCGCGGCCGATCAGTTCTCCAAGTTTGACGTGAGGGCTGGTGGAAGTCAGGGCCCTGCGGCTCTCGTCGACCGGGCACGCAATGCAGTACTGGTCCGTCCCGGTTCCGGTGGCCAGGTCCTCCGAATAGAGGCTGGGCACGGCGAGTTGGTAGAGCGCCGCCGTCTTGGCCTCTGTCATGGTGACGACGGCACGCGCCACTGCGGCGTCTGTCAGCGGCACGTTGAACAGAAGAATCATATTGATGGTGCCCTCAACCGGGGAAATCTGCTGCCAGCCAAACTCGGTTTCCCGCCACTGCGCCGGGTTTCCCGCGCAGGCGGCGTTGCCTTGCGTGCCGGCCGTTACCACCGCCGTCACGCTGAGATCCTCATCGCGCCGCGCGACGCAGGCGGCGTAGTTCATGTTGGCGGCTGTCCCCATCAGCGCCACCTTGCCGGGGTCGAGGCCCATTTCCTGGCAAACCTGGAGATGGTAACCCTCCTGGTTGAGGCGACGGATGAGATCGTGGCGATGGTGATGCGCTGTCCCCTCGCAGCTCTGATGATTGACCAGGTACCCGACGCCTCGCACCTGGCCACCGTTGCAGTATGATGTGCTCAGAACCTTGTGTTCTGTGCGCAGCTCCACCACGATGAATCGGCCTTCGCGCACGATCTCAAACTGCTCAGTAGCACACAGCGTGTGAGCCTTGCGGAACGGAACCATTGGAACTCCTTCTGGGACTGGAACCCGGACCGTGTCGTGGAACCGCGGACCCAGTCCCGCAACCTCAGACCAACCTCTTTCAGACCTGGAAATTCGGACACGTGACGGGGATTTCTCTTCCCGGGTGCGTGCCTCTTTTCGAGGTGCATGGCGCAGGATTATATGGCGGAACGAGGCAACGCCTAGCAGCCTGTCGGACTTTTCCGAGTAGTCATACCTGAGCGGCATTATACGGGCATGGGTCAGGTATTCAAAACAGTGGATCGAGACAGGCCGTTTATGTTCCCTCCTTTGGTCCAGGGTGGCTTCCGGAAAATCATCTGGCCCGATTCGTGGTGGAGGTGGTTTCCAAGCTCGATCTGAGGCCGCTCGTGGAAAGTTACACGCGTCGGGGCTCGGAAGGGTATCACCCGGAGATGATGGTGGCGCTGCTGTTTTACGGCTATGGGACGGGCGTGTTTTCCAGTCGCAGGCTGGAACAGGCCACGTATGATTCGGTGGCCTTTCGCTACCTCTGCGGCAACACCCATCCGGACCACGACACCATCGCCGAGTTTCGGAAGCGCTTTTTGAATCAACTGAAGCCGCTGTTTGTGCAGATTCTGGTTTGGGCGCAGGCGCTCGGGTTGTTGAAGTTGGGACGGGTGAGTTTGGACGGGACGAAGGTCAAGGCCAACGCGTCCAAGCATAGCGCTTTGAGCTGGGGTCACATTGAGAAAATCGAAGCGCAACTGGGCCAGGAAGTGGAGCAGTTGATGGGCCTCGCCGAAGAGGCGGATGGAGCGGAGCAAGCCGGCGAGGTGGATATTCCGGCGGAACTGGCGCGCCGGGAAGAGCGACTGAAAAGACTGGAGGAAGCCCAGAGCAAAATTGCGGAACGAGCCGCCGAACGAGAGGCAGCGGAACGGGCCGAATATGAAGCCCAGGTAGCCAAACGGGAAGCACAGAGAAAAGAAGGAAAGAAGCCGAAAGGCACAGAGCCGAAGCCGCCGCCAGGAGGGGTGCGGGACACGGACCAAGTCAATTGGACCGATGAAGAGTCGCGGATCATGCCGGTCTCGGGCGGTGGATTGGAGCAAGCCTACAATGCCCAGGCGGTGGTCGACCATGACAGCCTCTTGATTGTGGCGGCTCATGTGACCCAAAACGCCAACGACAAACGTGAGCTGGAGCCCGCCTTGACGGCCCTGGGAGGCCTCCCGGAATCGCTAGGGCGGCCGGACGAACTGCTGGCTGACAACGGATACTTGAGCGAGCCGAATGTGGAGCTTTGCGTAGCCGAGGGGATGACGCCCTACATTGCGGCCCGTCGGGAAGCCCATCATCTGCCGCTGAAAGCACGTTTTCAAGAGCCCCAGCCGCCGGACGAAGAAGCCAGTGCAGTTGAAAAAATGAAACACCGGTTGAAGACGCCTGCCGGCCGAGCCCTTTATGGGTAAAGCGACTCCGGAGCCAGTTTTTGGAATCATCAAGTCGGTTTTGCGATTTCGGCAGTTTCTGCTGAGAGGGCACGAAGCGGTGAGCGCCCAGTGGAACTTGATCAGCATTGGTTGGAATCTCAAGCGAATGCATCGGATGCTCTCGAGCCGGCCAGCCCAAGCTGCGCCGGCAATGTGAAAACGAGCCGCTTTGCCCTGCCCTTCTTAGGCCTCCAACACTTTTTACTGTCAAAAAACTCTCAGTGGAGTGAACCAATTGGTTAGAATGCCTCGTTGAAACCTATTGAGCGGTAAAAACTCAACTCAAGTCCGACAGGCTGCTAGTCTAGCTAGTTCCCATCCCAAAATGCACTTTTTGAGCTGGCTATTTTACTGATTCTGAACAAGATATTGTATCACGATGGTCTGACCAAAAACCGATGGGCTGGGCGTGGCCGGGCGACCCCGTCCGG
>JBOGJG010000426.1:0-1891 GCA_050747825.1 Acidobacteriota bacterium
GGTGGCGGGTGGCAAGCTCGCTTCGCTCGCGGTGGCGGGTGGCAAGCTCGCTTCGCTCGCGGTGGCGGGTGGTGGTCAGCGGTCAGTGGTCAGCGGTCAGGGGTCAGCGGTCAGCGGTCAGTGGTCAGCGGTCAGTGGTCAGCGGTCAGTGGTCAGCGGTCAGTGGTCAGTGGTCAGCGGTCAGCGGTCAGTGGTCAGCGGTCAGCGTGTTCATGGTCAGATTAGGAAGAAAACCCATGAAAGTACTCATCTCCGACAAACTCTCTGACGAAGGCATCCAATATCTCAAACAGCAGCCCGGGTTGGAAGTCGTGAATCAGCCTGGACTTTCTCCTGAAAACCTGCTGTCCGAAATTCCCGATGCTGAGGCTTTGATTGTCCGCAGCAAGACCAGGGTGACGCGTGAGGTGATTGACGCCGGCAAGCGCCTGCGGGTGATTGGACGCGCCGGCGCCGGCGTCGATAATATTGACCTGGAGGCCGCCACGCGCAAGGGTATTGTGGTCATGAACACGCCTGGAGGCAACAGCACTAGCGCGGGCGAACACGCCTTTGCCCTGCTGGCCTCGCTGGCCAGAAGAATTCCCTTCGCCCATGCCTCGCTGCGCCAGGGGAAGTGGGACAAAAATGCTTTTGTCGGACAGGAAATGCAGGATAAGACCATCGGCGTCCTGGGCCTGGGAAAGATCGGCTCCGTTGTTGCCCAGCGGGCGCTGAGCTTTCACATGAAAGTGCTGGCCTACGATCCTTTCGTCAGCAACGAGTATGCCTCTGACCTGGGAGTCGAGCTTTTGCCTCTGGAAGACGTCCTGCACCAGGCTGACTTCATCACCCTGCACCTTCCGCTCAACGATAAGACCCAGGGACTCATCTCCAGCGAAAACATCGGCCTGATGAAGCAGGGAGCGCTTTTGGTGAATACGGCCAGGGGCGGGCTTGTCATTGAGGATGATCTGGCCGAGGCGCTTGAAAGCGGACGTCTGGGAGGCGCGGCGCTCGATGTGTTTGAAAACGAGCCCCGGATCAATCCCCGTCTGCTGGATTCCGATCGGGCCGTGGTGACCCCCCATATCGCCGGATCAACAATCGAAGCTCAAGCCAAGGTTGGATATGACATCGCAGTCCAGATCGCCGAGTACCTTCAGCACGAGGTGATCCAGAATGCCGTCAACTTTCCTTCCGTTACCACTAAAGAGCTCGCCCATATTTTGCCTTACGTGCGCCTGGGGGAGCGGCTCGGCTCCTTCATCAGCCAGGTTACGCAAATCCGCATCTCTGAAATCGGGATTCGCTACTATGGTGACCTGACCCAGATTAACTACAAGCCGATCAGTAATTACATCCTCAAAGCGATTCTAAAGCCGATCCTTTCGGAAGAGGTCAATGAGGTTAATGCCCGAAACTATGCCAAAGAGCGCGGGATCTCCGTCATCGAGACTGTCAGCAGCCGCGAGCGGAGCTACTCGAATCTGATCAGCATCCAGTTGCGTTCCGAGAAGGAGACCGAATGGATTGAAGGCGCCATTCTGCGTCAGGGCAATCTGCGCCTGGTCAGCATCGACGGCATTCCGGTCGAGACTCAGCTTGGCGATAGGATCCTGTTCATCCGAAATGACGATACACCGGGCGTGATCGGCCAGGTCGGCACCATCCTTGGAAGCTCGGGTATCAATATCGGCTCATTCGTCCTGGGACGAGACGAAACTCAGCCCTACGCGATCGGGGTGATCAATACCGACAGTGATATTTCGGAAGAGGTACTGGCGCAAATCCGCAGTATTCCGGCCGTCCAGTTCGCCCAGGTAGTGAATTTACCGCTGACCGCTGGCCACTGACCGCTGACCCCGGCTCGCTGCGCTCGCGGTGGCAGGTGGCGGGTGGCAAGCTCGCT
>JBOGJG010000427.1:0-1341 GCA_050747825.1 Acidobacteriota bacterium
TTTCCTTCATTTAAGTCCGGTCCCCGAACCGTTATCCTTCTCCGTTCCCCGTTCCCCGTTCGTCGGACGGCGGGCCTCATGCTCGCTGAGGCGGAGGTTCTCCTTTCAATGTGAAACCTGCGTTCCACCGTGGTGCGAGAACCTTCCATGCGAGACATCTGGGTCCGGGACGGGAAATGAAACCCGTACTTATTTTAGAGGGGAGGAATATCATGTTCACCAGTCCACGCTGGCGCATGGTTCTGATCGGAGCCATGGCCCAGGTATTTGGCGGTTGGTTCGTGGGGCAGGCAGCCGAAGTTGGTTCGCCCACCTACCGGCTTGATGAGGTCATCGAACTCGCGATGCAACACAACCCCGGCATGGCAGAGGTTCAGGCCAAACTGGCTTATGTGCGTGGCCAGCAGATTGCAGCCGGGGCCTACCTCAATCCATCCATCAGCGCGCAGAGCGGGCGGGGGGCTATTAGGGATCCGAGCAGCTCGGTCGCTGTTATCGAGCGCGCCGTTACCGTCGAGCAACCGGTCGAATGGATGGGGAAACGCCGGTCTCGCATGCAGGCTGCTGAGGCCGGGCTGGCGGGAGCGCAGGCTGGCGTGGAGGAGGCTCAGTTAAACATCATGGCCGAGGTCAAAATCGCCTTCTATCAACTCTTGTTGGCCCAGCGGGATGTCGAGTTGGCAAAACAAAATTTAGCCACGGTCGAAGAGCTGGCGCAGGTGGTGAGGACTCGGGTGTCAGCGGGTGAAGCAGCGCGGTTCGATATTCTCAAGGCTGATGTAGAAGTGCAGAAAGCCAGGAAGGAGCTGGCCCGAGCAAAGAATGAAGTCTCCATGGCCAGGGCCGGACTGAATGCGGTCACCGGATGGGGGCTCGGTCAGGCGTTCCGAATCGAAGGAGACTTCGAAGTGCTGGACCGCAAGCTCGATCTCGATGCTCTGATCTCCCGAAAACTGGAACAGCATCCGACCTCCAGACGGTTTCACAAGGTGCTCGAACAGGCGGAGCACAAGGTTTCCTTGGAGCGGGAATCTCTGATTCCAAACGTGAGCTTCCAGGGGACCTACCATCGGGAAGCCGGAGACGAAGCGTGGCTGGCGGGCCTGAGTGTCCGGGTCCCGCTCTGGTACCAGCGACAGGGAGAAATTTTGTCGGCGGTAGCTGAGAAACGGCGAGCGGAGGCCGAATCCCGGATGGTCCGCAACGAGCTGGTGAAATCGGTGGTCCAGTATGCCCAGAAAGTTCAGACGGCCCAGGCCCAAATCGAGGTGTTTGAAAAAGGCCTGCTCAAACAGGCCGAGGAGGCGCTTCGAATCGTTCGATTAAGCCTGAGGGAAGGCG
>JBOGJG010000428.1:0-2532 GCA_050747825.1 Acidobacteriota bacterium
GGTCGGGGGTGGAATGAGGCTTAGGCCAAGGCCCTCCCCGACCCCTATCGGTGCCCTTCTGGGCCCCGACGCCCTCGAAGTCTCTCCAAGACGGGTAAAGGCGGGAGGGGGCTGGTGTGAAACACTCGCCGTTTCGGGCTATCCCCGTGACGTTGCGCCAGGCTGGCTGACGCCGCTTCTCTCCTACCCGGGACCGATCGATGTGGCGCTTCATGTCGAGCCTGTGGCCAACGATCTGGCGGCCGACCGCCTCAAGCGCCAGCGAGCCCGTTTTGAGTCGACTCTACGATTAGCGAGCGAGCCTCATACCGCCGAGCAAGGCTGACCCCAACTGCAAGTTCTGTTCGCCTGAGGATTGTATGAGTCTCGCTCGCGGGGATGTTGGCTCCCTCAGAGCAAGGCGATGGCCATGAGTAGGCTGCTTCCGACTACCAATCGGAAAGGATGCCCACCATGGCCACCGGTGCGAGCTTACTGCGAGACCGCGTCTCTCTTCAGCTTCGTTGCGTTGACCGGATATTTCTTCATGGCTATGTTCCTGGGCTGCAGACCATGTTTCAGGTCGTCCGGTTTTTGCTTCACCGGGGATACCCGATTCCTTCTCCTGCTGTCCTGGGAAAGATCGGCAAGGCGTACGTTCGGAGCATCGAACGCTACGTCGAAAGCAATCAGATCCCCTTTGTACGCTTTGCCAAGGGCCAGTGTAAGGAGGATCTGGTTGCCCCTTACCTGGCCAAAGCCAAAGCAGAGGGTCGTCACGGTGTGGTGCTGATTGGTGTCGCTCAGGAGAAGGAGAGCGTGTGGCGAGGCTGGAGAAAAGGGGGGAGCGATGCCCATCCCCACTTCGAGTTCGGCCGTCAGAACGCCTTCATCAACCACTACTACGTCTACCTCTACGACGCTCAGTTCGGCCCGGCGTTCTTCAAATTCTCCTCCTATGCGCCCTTCTCGGTGTGGGTGTGCCTGAACGGCCACGAGTGGGCCAAGCAGCAAGCTGATCAGGCGGGGATCAGCTACACAGCCTTGGACAACGGCTTCGCTTCCTGTAACGACCCCGAAGCACTGCAAAAGATCTGCGACCGCTTCGGTGCGGTGGCGGTCCGGAGCTTCGTTGAGCGCTGGCTTCACCGGTTGCCCTCACCGTTCACCCCCGAGGACCGCCAAGCTGGCTTTTTCCACGATCTCGCTTTCCGCCAGATCGAGTTCTCCGACACTCGGGTCTTCGACCGCCCAGCGTCGGGAAGGCTGTGGTTCGAGTCGACCATCCGTGAGCATCTGGATCTGGGGCGTCCCGACCAGGTCTCGCTGGTGTTCTCCCGCCGGATTACCCGCAGGACCCCCGGACGATTCTCAACCAGGGTGATCACCCAAGGCGTCGATCCCTCCATACAGATCCATTACCGCTCTTCAAAGCTCAAGCAGTACTTCAAAGAATCCAAGGCTCTTCGTACCGAGACAACAATCAACAACACCCGCGACTTTGGCATCGGGCGCCGGGTTAATCCCGACAACTTCCAGGCTCTTCGGCAGGTCGGTGAGGCGGCCAACCATCGGCTGATAGAGATGGAGACCTCGGGATGCTCCTGTGCTCCCGATGCGGACACCCTCACCAGGGTGGTCCTGCCCTCAGTGGAGGAGGGCTTTAAGGCTCCGGGGCTTCGCTTCGGCGACCCGCGGGTGGTAGCTCTGTTTGCCAGCCTGGCATCGTTCACCAACCTGATCTCTGGCTTCACCAACCAGAGCCTGCGGGAACTCGTCTCCCAAAACCTCGGCCAGCCTCACTCGGCTCGGCAGATGACCTACGACCTTCGCCGCCTCGGCCGGAAAGGATTCATTGCCCGAATTCCCAAGACGCACCGCTACAAGCTCACCCCAAAGGGCCGCCGCCTTGCTCTGTTCTTCACCAAGACATACGCCCGGATCGTCGTGCCGTCCCTTACTCAGCTTGATCCTGTCTTGCCAGAACAGCCCGACAAATCGTTGGCACGGGCTTGGCGCACCTTTGATCAAGCACTGGACAACTTAATTGCCGAGTCGGGAATTGCCGCTTGAAATTTGCCTTGTTTGTGCAGATCTTCAAGGCCTAGCGGAGCTAGGACCCGCTCAGCGACTGATTTTCTCGATAGCCTCGAGCGCGTAGTCGATGTCGTCGGTCGAGACATCCTTGTGGGTGACCATTCGCACGGTTCCCCTCTGGTAGGCAAGGCAGCGTACTGCTTCCGCTTCGATAGCCTCGACGAACTCCGCGGGAGTGAAACCAAGCTCCTCGGTCCTCACCAGGACCATGTTGGTCTGGACGTTGGCCGGCTTGGTGGCGCCCAGGCTGATCGACTGGATTCCGCTGGCGAGTCTGAGGGCGTTGGCATGGTCCTCGGCAAGCCTGTCGATCATCGTATCCAGCGCCACCAGACAGGCGGCGGTCAGAACTCCGGTCTGCCTCATTCCTCCCCCGTGCATCTTACGGAAGCGATGGGCGGCTTTGATGAACTCCTTCGACCCGACCACCATCGAGCCGACCGGGCAGGCCAGGCC
>JBOGJG010000429.1:0-1446 GCA_050747825.1 Acidobacteriota bacterium
GCAAGGCTTGGTCGATCCGGCTCCGCACACCGGGTCCACCGCTTGTCCAGATTGACGGTGCGTTCGCCGGAAAGTGCACGCAACAAAATATCTAAACAATCGGATTGATTCTGGTCCTTGAAATAAAAATTTCGCAGATACATAAATATGGCGTTACGGTCTGTTTTGGACCAGTTGAACGAAACAGCTTCCAGCGTACTCAGGTCATAGCGGCTTTGTTTCAGGAGCTGATCTGCCCAGCGGTCGACGTGTGGTTCTCTGCTCTTTAGGTTCGCGCCTCTTACGTAAGAGGCCATCTTGAGGGGCAGATTATTAGTGACTGCTGAGTAGAGAGCGCGATTGTAGTAGTATAGAAATTCCAGATGCCAGAATAGACCAGCAACCAGGGCGATCCAAACGGCGACCTTGAACGATGATTTCAGATCGGGTAGCACAACCAGTCAGTCATTCTAGCAAAATTTACGCTGAACCGGCAGCCAAAAGAGACGGGATACGTCATTCAAATGGCAGCCTTAGCTTCAAAGACTCCCGATGGGCCTCAAAACCCTGATCGGCCAGCTCCCGTTGCTCACCCGTTTTGGGACACTGACAGAAAACCTGTCCCTTTTCGTCGTAAACGATATTATCGGCTTGCTCCCCATGCAGCAGCCGGGTTTCCTTGTCCTTTCACAGTCCGCGGATATCAATGACGGGCTTGATCCCGCAATCCTTCCACAGCCTTTGATTATTCTTCCCCGAGTCATAACCCCGGTCGGCGCTTAACTGCACCGCTCGCTCCACGATCTGGGGGTGACGCTCTTTCAAGCCTTGCACCAGAGGCAGTAACTGGGGGCTGTCAGAAACCGAAGACCGGGTGAGCTGAAATCCCACCGGCAACTCATAGCGGCTGTCCACCACCAGGTGCAGCTTGTAGCCGAACCCAGTGCTGACTTTCTCCCACAGACTGCCGTCCCCTGCTTTTTCTTGCGGCCCCAGTCCGCCTCCCGATCGCTGCTCTCTTTGGGATCTTTACGTCCCCGGGCATGGGTCTCCAGGGCTTTGCTGTCCAGTGCCAGAGACTTTCCCAAATCCGGCAACACTTTTCCCAGCTGATCCACCTGCCGGTGAAAAATCCGATCGGCATCCTCTTTCTCTTTCATCAGATTCTTTAAAAAACGGCTGTAGGCGTCCAGGAAGGGACTGCCTCCGCTCCTGCGAAAGGATCAAATCCGCACAGATCCCGAAGCTGGCCATTGCGTTCCAGTTCCCGGCCCAACGATTCCACACTACCGTGTTGAAAGACCACTCCCGCTAGAATGCTGTTCCAGATGGCTCGCACCGGATAATCATCCCGCCCCCGGCCCCGCTGCTTCTCCAGTTTCTCCATCAGATCTTCATCGGGCAGATTTTCGATCACCAGACGCAGCCGATCTAAAAACTTTTGGCGACTCCCAAAAGCCCCGCTAT
>JBOGJG010000430.1:0-56400 GCA_050747825.1 Acidobacteriota bacterium
TGCTGCTCATTCAGGCGTCGCTTTCGCCCCGGCCGCGTTTGCTCCTTCAAACCTTCCAGCCCCTGGCTGTTGACGGCGTGGATGTAACTTTCGATGGTGCGCGGCGAATGACCAAACAGTGCCGCGACCTCATACGCATTCCAGTCCTTAACCACCAACAGGATGGCATGCAGCTGGTGCAGATAGCGAGTTTCCGCTGTGGCATGGATCTCTTCCTGAATAGGCTAAGGAGGTGTCATTTTTATGAGTAATTATTTATGACGTTACATATAGTTCTCGGTGAGATATTCGGCGAAAGCCTATCGTGAAGTGAATCACTACCTGGGCTGTCGTCTGATTCAACATGCAAAGCGCCGTAGTCAACGCTGTTATCAAAAGCCAAAGAACATCACATATTACGAGCCCTTCAGGCGACTCGGCCTCAAGTGTTTGAAGACGGGAAAACGGGTGAAACCTACGTGGGCCTTGAGGTGACCAGCAGCAGGAAAGCGCAGTGCGGGAAATCTGCACGCTGCGTTTGAGGAGGGGAGAGGGTCTAACCCTCTCCTACTCTACTGGCTTATTATATAATGCACCGCACTATGGGATTCAGTCATAAGCTTAGCCGCCGTACTTTGTTGCGATCGACGCTGTTGTCGCCGATCTTTGTGTCAGGTCCTTTGTTCGGTTTTCGCTCTGCGAGGGGGACGGACATTCGAATCACGGAAATCACCTTCAGCTATGAGAACTACCTTTACCGCACGCCTTACAAATTCGGCGGCAAGGTATCCGATCGTGCCACTATTCTGAACGTGGACTGCCTGGTGGAAACACTCGACGGCCGCCGGGCCAACGGGTTTGGGTCCATGCCTCTGGGCAATGTCTGGTCCTTTCCGACCACCGTCATGGATTACGACACCACCCTGGGAGCCATGAAGGTGCTTGCCCAGCGTATTCACAAGATAACCGCCGGCTTCAAGGGGAGCGGACACCCTATTGACATCAATGTGGAGCTGGAGCCTGAATACCTGAAAGCGGCGGCTGAAGTTTCCGAGGAACTGAAGCTCGCCCATCCCATTCCGAAGCTCTGCACGCAGGTGACCGCCAGCGCCTTTGACGCCGCCCTTCACGACGGATTCGGCAAGGTCCACGGCCTGAGCTGTTATCTCACGTATGGCTCTGATTTTATGGCCCACGATCTGAGTGATTACCTGGGACCGGAATTCAAAGGGGAGTACATCGAGCAGTACATCTCGAAATCGCCGAAGCCGGAAGTGGCCGTCTTTCATTCCGTAGGCGCCGGAGATCCCATAACCGACTCGGACGTTCAGGAACGCCTCGACGATGGCCTGCCGCAGACCTTGCCTGAGTGGATCGGTTACAACGGTCTCACTCATTTCAAGATCAAATTGAATGGATCAGACCTGGAGCAGGACATCGAGCGTGTTCTCAGGATCGATGCCACGGTTAATGAAACGGTCCCGGCGGGCACGCCCTGCGAGTACCTGGTCGATTTCAATGAGAACTGTCCCAATGTCCAGTATGTACTGGACTTTTTGCGCCGCGTCCGGGAAGGCAGTCCGGAAGGATTCCAAAGGATTCAGTACATTGAGCAGCCTACTTCCCGTGATTTAAAGGCGGACCGTAACAACGTTATGCACGAAGCAGCCAAGCTTCGTCCCGTGATCATTGATGAGTCGCTGACTGATGAGGAGACTCTTCTGCTGGCGCGGGAGATGGGTTACAACGGTGTGGCGCTGAAAGCCTGCAAGGGCCAGAGTCAGGCCATGCTGATGACGGCCGCCTCGCGCAAGCACCAGATGTTTTTGACCGTCCAGGATCTGACCTGCCCGGGCGCCTCCCTGATCCACTCGGCCGGAATCGCGGCCCACGTGCCGGAAGTGAGAGCCATCGAAGCCAATTCGCGCCAGTACATGCCGGCCGCCAATGAGTCCTGGACATCCAGGTTTCCGGGCATCTTCGTGATCAAAGACGGACGCCTCAAAACCGCCGCCCTTACCGGCCCTGGCCTGAGTGCCGTCAGCTAAGTCGAACATTGTGTACGACTATGCTCAGGCCCGGAGACCTGGAGAATGTAGCACGAAAAGAGCATGCTCATAAAAGAACACTTGAGACATCGAAGCGAGAAGCCGGATTTTGCTACAACTGAATGATTCCCAGGTCGAAGGCGCAGACTACGGCTTCCTGGATGCTGCGGGCCTGGAACTTCTTTTTGAGGAGCTGAACGATGTCCTGGAATTCCGGATAAGTGATAGCGCATCGTTCCAGGACGCGTTCGGTCGGATAGCCTTGGGCGAGATGGGTTAGGACCTCGCGCTGCAAAAGAGAGAGGACTTCATCGTTCATGGCCTGTCTCTAAAATATCGCCCGAGACTGAATCTGACCAGTGCCGCTTATTTTGAAAGGCTGGCTGAGTAGGCTGGTTTGACTTCGCGCCGTGCCGGTCCCTCATAGATCTGCCGGGGACGAGCAATCTTTTGCTCCGGGTCCAGCAGCATTTCCTGCCACTGCGCCAGCCAGCCTGACGTGCGGGCCAGGGCAAAGAGGACCGGGAACATAGAGGAAGGGAATTCCATCGCCTGATAGATTAAACCGGAATAGAAATCGACGTTCGGGTAGAGCTTGCGCTCGACGAAATAATCGTCCTGCAGGGCGATGCGCTCCATTTCGAGGGCGATATCCAGCAGCGGATTCGAACCGGTGACCTCGAACACCTGGTCGGCCATGCGCTTGATGATTTTGGCCCGGGGGTCATAATTCTTATAAACCCGGTGGCCGAAGCCCATCAGGCGAAATTCACCGGCCTTGGCTCGTTCAACGTAATTCGGGACCTGATCCTTTGCCCCGATCTCCCTGAGCATCCGCAGGACCGCCTCATTGGCTCCTCCGTGCAGCGGCCCAGCCAGAGCGCCAACCGCTCCCGCGGCTGTGCAGTACGGGTCGGGGCGCGAGCTGCCGGCACTGCGCATGACATTCGTGCTGCAATTTTGTTCGTGATCGGCATGCAGAATGAACAGGACGTCCAACGCCCGCTCCAAGATCGGATTTGGCTCGTACTTGAGTTCCCCGATCTTGAACATCATATTGAGGAAATTACCGGTGTAGGAAAGGTCGTTGTCGGGGTGGACAAAATAAAACCCCCTTTTGTGCCGGTAAATCAAGGCGGCGATGGTTGGAACCTTGGCGATCAGGCGTTCGATTTGAATTCGGCGGACTCGCTCCTCTTTCAGGTTCTTGGACTCTGGGTAGAAGGCGGAGAGCGCGGCAATGGCGCTCATCAGCATCCCCATGGAATAACCATCGTAGGGGAAACTGCTGATGAGCTGCTCCAGCCCTTTATGAACCAGCGTATGATGGCGGATATCGGAGCTCCAGGTCTCGTATTCGTCCTCGCCGGGAAGCTCGCCGAACAGGATCAGATAGGCCGTCTGAAGATAGTTGCACTCTTCGGCTAACTGCTCAATCGGGTAGCCGCGGTAGCGCAAGATTCCCTCGTCTCCATCTATAAAGGTGATTTTACTGCGGCAACTCGCCGTATTTGTGAAACCAGGGTCGTAAGACATCAGGCCAAAGTCGTCCTCGGATGCTCTTATCTGGCGCAAGTCGATTGCCCGGATCGTGCCATCGGAAACAGAGACCTCGTAATCCGCACCGGTGCGATTATCCGTAATAGAAAGACTATTCTTTGGCATAATTTTCATTAGAATAGCCGACAAGGTTTTGAAACTCAATGAGTCCTAGATCTTTTGTTCGGACAAACTGGCTCCTGGCGATCCTTCTGGTGATGACGTGTCATCTCCAGGCCTCGGAGTGGGTCCAACTATCCAGCCGGGGATTTTGGTTCGGGTTCGACAAGCCGGAAGGGTGGACTATCGACTACCGATCCGCCGCGCAGATCGCCAACTTCGCGATCCACGAGGAAGGCACTACCTGGAGGCAGGCGAAGGCGGTGATTTTCGCACGGCTGATCCCTAGAAAAGAGGGCGAGACCATCGAGGAGTTCGTGAGCGGGGATGTCGATAAATTCGAAGAGAACTGCCCGTTTTTCGAGATCGAAGATCTCAGTCTCGACTTGAAAGGATTACAGAAATTTACGGTCAAGAGCTATGACTGCCCCGGCGGCCGGTACGAAATCGTGGCCGTGACCGGCACCGCCAGGCATTTCATCGTCTTCGTGCTCTCCTCCGCACGTCAGGATACTGCTGAAGCGGTATTGGAGCCGTTCAAACAGATACTCACTTCGTTTATGTGGATGGAGACACGCTGAAGCGTCCGTGCCCGCGCGGAAGAGCGTTCATGATCTCCGCGATGTGGAAGTCCTGATTTAAAACGTAGAAGTGAATGCCCTCCACTCCGCTTTCCAACAGATCCCGAGCCTGAGCCGCCGTGTGAGCGACGCCCACCTTGGCGACTTCGTCGGGACGATCCGCTACTTTCTCCAGCTTCTGCAGCAGATCCGCTGGGATCGTGCAGCCGCAGAGTCCCGTGATCCTTTTAATTTGCTGCACGCTCAGGATGGGGAGGAGCCCGGGGATGATGGGCACTTCGATGCCCAGCGCTCTGCACCTTTCCAAAAAACGGTAGAAATGACTGTTTTCGTAAAAGAGCTGAGTAATGACCGCGTCCGCTCCGGCCTCCACCTTGCGCTTTAAATTCTGCAGATCGGTCTCGATATCGGGCGCCTCGACGTGCTTTTCCGGGTAACCCGCAACGGCGATTCCATAGCCCCCAAACCGGCGTATGTGCCGCACCAGTTGGTCGGCGAACTGGTAGCCGCCCTCGGAAGCCCTGAACTCGCCGGTCCCCTGGGGAGGATCGCCGCGCAGAGCTACGATGTTTTCAATATTATGCTCGCGGATCTCCTGGAGCCGCTGCTCGATATCCGACTGCTTGGATCCGACGCAGGTGAGATGGTGGACTGCCTCCTGTCCATAATCATTCTTGATTTTGGAAACCACTTCCAGCGTACGCTCGCGCGTGCTTCCCAGAGCTCCGTACGTGACAGTGATAAACGAAGGTTGCAGTGAGATCAGTTTGGGCAGCCTGCCTTCCAGATCGGACAAACCTTTCTCGGTCTTAGGAGGAAACAGCTCGAAAGAGATTACAGTCTGGCCGCGGCCATAATAATCCGAAAACTTCATTTAGATGGACTATACTACCGACATGAAGGGCTTTACGGCAATTCGTTTTTCCGTCTATCCTGCTGTGCGCTGATGTACGTGCTCATTTTAGGCGGTGGGGAGGTTGGGGCTGCTGTTGCGCGCCGCCTGATCCGCGAAAGGAACGAGGTGGTCATAGTCGAGGGGAATGCGGAACGCTGCGCCCATTTGGAGGAGACCCTGGACGCCAAACTCGTCCAGGGGAACGCAGGCAGCATTTCAACGCTCGAAGCGGCGGGGCTGAACAACGCCGACATGCTGATCGCGGTCACCAACAGCGACGAAGCCAACTTGCTGGGTTGTCTCATCGCCCAGGCTCATTCCAAGATCAAAATCAAAGTGGTCCGCCTCAGGACTCATGATGTGGACCGATGGCGGCGAATCAGCGGCAGCGAGTTTCTGAACATCGATCTGATCATCCACCCTGATCGGGAAACCGCCACCCGCATGCTCAACGTCCTCGGAATGCCCGGCGTCTCGAGCATTCTGGAGTTTGCCGGCGGCCGCGTCAAACTCTTTGGCATGAACGTGGAAGACAGTAGCTGGGTCATCGGTAAGAGCATGGCCGAGCTGGACCGCAGCAGTCCCCCCGAGTCCCTCATGGCCATGATCTTCCGCGGCCACCGGGTGATCATTCCCCGCGGGGATGATCGGCTGATGTCCGGAGATCATGTGTACATTGTGACGCCGAGCTCCAGGCTGGACGCCGTTTTGGATTTCATGGGGGTTCAGCCTCCTCAGAAGGTAGAGCGGGTCTTCATTCTGGGTGGAAAGCAACTGGGGATCGAGGTGGCTTTGCAACTGGAGCAGAAGGGGGTGCAGGTCAAGCTGTTTGAAAAAGACCTGGCGCGCTGTGAAAAAATCTCGACTCTTGTGGAGAAAACCATCGTTGTCCACGCGGACGGGACCGATCAGCGCATCCTGGCGGAGGAAAACATTGAAGGCATCGATGCCTACCTGGCGCTGACCGGCGACGACGAGGAAAACATCATCGCTTCGCTCCTCTCCAGGCGGCTCGGAGCGCGCAAGGTGGTGGCGCTGATCAACCGGCTGGACTTCCTTCCGCTGGCTCAGTTGCTGGGGATCAATTCCACATTCAGCACGCGCCTGGTCGTCGTCGATCGCATCCTGCAGTTTGTCCGCAAGGGACACGTCGTTTCAGTCACTACCTTTCGCGAGGAGGAAGCTGAGGCCATTGAATTGCTCGCCACAGAGCGCTCCAAGTATGTCGGAAAGCCCCTGAAGAACATTCATTTCCCCAAGGGATCACTGGTCGGCGCGATCGCCCGTCCCAACGGTGAGGTCATTGTGCCCCGGGGCGATGCCGTTATCCAGCCGAACGACCGGGTCATTTTCTTCTGCCTGGAGAACGTTGTGCCTGAGCTGGAGTCGGCCTTTATCGCAGAGTATCAAAAGGACAGGGCGTGATCCACTGGGCAAATATCCTGAAGATCTTGGGATATTTCACCCTCGCTCTTTCCGGGACGCTGGGGCTCGTCACGCTCTATGCCTATGCCAATTCCGATTCCGGCTTGATGCCGCTTCTTCAGGCCACTGCGGTTTCAGCGTGTGCCGGGGTGTTGGGCGTCCTCTTTCGTCAGAAGCCACACGAGCTGTCTCATCGCGAGGGAATCCTGCTGGTGGCGCTGGCCTGGATGGCTGCCGGCGTTTTCGGCGCTCTTCCCTTCTATTTTTCCGAGTATTTCCTCAGCTTTACCGATTCGGTCTTCGAATCCATTTCCGGATTCACCACCACGGGAGCTACCGTCTTGTCCGATATCGAGGCGGTTCCTGAGAGTCTCCTCTTCTGGCGTTCCTTCACGCACTGGATCGGCGGGATGGGGATCATCCTGCTGGGTATCGCCATCCTACCGCTGATCGGGGCCGGTGGAATGGAACTTTATCGGGCCGAGTTCTCGGGCGCCCGCTCCGAAAAGCTGAAGCCGCGAATTGCCGAAACTTCGCTGGCCCTGTGGAGAATATACGCCTCTCTCAGTGTAAGTCTCTACCTGGCGTTGCGCTGGGCGGGTATGGGGCCGTTTGATGCGATTACCCATACCTTCTCAACCATGGGCACGGGCGGGTTCTCGACGCGAAATATCAGTATCGAAGCCTTCGCCAGTCCTCTTATCGAATTCACCATCGTCTTTTTTATGATCCTGGCGGGAATCAACTTTACCCGCTATTACCGGCTGCTGATCGAACGCCGGCCTGGCTCCTTCCTGAGGGATATGGAGATCCAGGGTTATCTGGCCATTCTGGCTCTGGCTACTCTGGGAGTTACGCTCGAGAGGAGCCTGAACTCGACGCTGTCCTTTTTCGATTCATTTCGTTTGGCCCTCTTCCAGGTGGCTTCGATCATGACGACCACCGGATTTTCCTCCGCAGACTACGAGCTCTGGAGTCCCTTCAGCCAGCTTCTTTTGCTGGCGCTGATGTTTATAGGGGGATGCACCGGCTCGACCGCCGGAGGCCTGAAAGCGGCCAGGATCGTCCTTTTGTTTCGGGTCGTCAGCCGCGAGTTTCACCGCATGGTGGAGCGGCGCGGAGTCTTCTCCATTCGCATAGACGGCAGGGCGGTCCGGGAAAACTCGATTCAAAGCCTGCTCAATCTGGTCTATCTGGCTTTCCTGGTGAATTTCGCCGCCTCACTGGCGCTGACGGCGCTGGGGATCGACATGCTGACCGCCATCTCATCTGTGGCGGCCAGCATGTTCAACGTCGGCCCGGCGCTGGGAGCTCTGGGCCCCTACGACAACTATGGCCACCTGCCCACGGCCGCCAAATGGATCCTCAGCTTCTGCATGTTGGCCGGACGCCTGGAGTTTTATACGCTGGTCATCCTTTTCACGGCTTCCTTCTGGAGAAAGTGAACCAGTGCAAAACCCCATTCACTATTGGAGAGGTGAAATCTTTGGAAACGCACCGCCCAATCGGCCGGGGTGGAATCGGATGAGTCCGTCACAGAGGGCCGACTTGAGTGTTTGGTCATCGCCTTTATACAAACTTCCGTCCTGAAACAGAACGCACTTTCCGACCTCGCTTTCGGGGTCTCTGGCCCAGTCCATAAGAAGAGCACGGTCGTTCTTCTTCACCACGGCACGAATGAAGCCTTGGAATTCGTGTTGTAGGTCAACCGTGTACCCGGCGGACGCAAGCGCTCTTCGATCCATCAGGAAGGATTCGCGAACCGCCTCGGAAGTGTCGTGGAAAATGTCAATGTCGCGGGAAACACGGGTGAGATCGGTTGCGATGCGAAGCGCTGTGGCGCCGGCCAGGTAAGCCTCGCCTCGTTCAACGCGGATGGAGGAGATGAGACCTAAGATCTCTCGGTGGAATGTCGGAAGAGCCATCGTTCGATCTCGCGGGCCCTGATATACGCGTTCCGATCGCCTCGCCGCATCAGGGCACGCAGCGCGGCTCGCGCTTGTGTGAGGTTGGTCGGGCGGAAATCCGGTCGAAAGTCCCAAAAGCAGGACGCACGATAGCTTTCGACCATATCTCGCAAATGGGCGTATGCCTCCGCGGAATCCGCTCGCTCGCTCTCGGACGGCTCCAGCTTTGGCATAAGGGGATTGTATCAGACGCTGCGCTTTCGCGGCTCGCCCTCAGAGCGATCAACACTCCATGGTGGGTGACGCGTCAGCCGGAGTACATGATTTCCCTTGGCCCTATGAAAGACTATCGAGCAGCGTTCTCCTTGCCATTCCATCGGTGGCTGCCTCCAGGAAGTGGGGAAATCGTCGTGCTGAGGCGATCACGAGAGCCGTCGGATTGATAGGATGCGATAGCGCAACTGCGCTTCCAGTTCTTGAATCGACTGTCTGGCCGCTTTATTCATGCAATCCACAATTAGAATTCATCATCCTCTTCCGACGGGCGGATTTCTTGAGCCACTAATTCCTTCCAGGCGGCCAGCACGGGCGCAGGCGCTCCTGCAGCCTGCAGGCGGTCCAATACGGGTCCTCGATGACGCTTGAGTTCGGGAAAAGCGAGCAGCAGCATAGCCAGATCCCGCCAGTCGGTCCCGGACTTTGGCTTGCCGCGGCGTTGATGGTAGGCAATTACTTTGCCGGCAATCAATTCAGCAGGCTCTATCACCAGAACTTCAGCAATTCGTTGTGCGGATGGGAGTGCGTCGACAGTCCTAACATCAACCAGGTGGCGATTACCGGACTTCTGGACCTGGAACAATCGGTATCCTTTCCCCCCGCCTATTTCTCGCACACGCACGGCAATGTGGAACCGCTGGCTCAAATAATTTTGCAGTTCTTGAACGAACTCTTTGGCCCGAGGCGAAAGAAGATCTATGTCCTGACTCATGCGAGGCTCGTCAACATAGGCATTCACAGCCTGAGCCCCAAACACAACCGCATCCTCGCGGCCCCGCAGAAACTCCAAAACTGCATTTTGAATGGTGGCCAGTGGTAAGGGCTCGCGCGTCATGAATTCTCGAAAGGTCAAAACACCCGCATCGAACATGAGTACACCTCAAGTTCTCGCAATTATAGCCTATACCGAGACGAAGGACGGAGCCAGAGATTTGCACCCGCAAAACACCAGGCATTTTTGGGATTTTGAAAATCTCGAATGGATTCCCTACCAGTAGACTTGAATAGCCGCTGTTTTTGACAGCTCGTCCCGTTCCTCGATATAATTCATCTTTTTTATAGAAAGGGCAGATACTCGTGTACGCAATCATTCAGAGCGGCGGCAAGCAGTACCGTGTGAGCCAGGGGGACCGTATCAAAGTCGAAAGGCTGGAGGGCGAAGTCGGCAACCAGGTGACCTTTGACGAGGTCTTGCTGGTGGGCGGGGGAAATCCGGTCGAAGTAGGCAATCCTGTGGTTTCCAACGCCCGTGTGATGGGAACTATTGTCGAGCAGGGCAAGGGAGACAAGGTCCTGGTCTTCAAATTCAAGCGCCGCAAGATGTATCGGAAATTGCGCGGGCATCGCCAGCTCTTTACAGGCATTAAAATAGACGAAATCAGTCTGGGATCCGAAAAGAAGACTGCCAGGGCTGAAAAGGCTACAAAAGCTGAGACCAAGGAAAAGGAGACCGCAGCCAAAGCAAGCACCGCCAAAGCGCCGGCCAAGGCCGCGAAGGCCACGAAGGCCACGAAGAACACGAAGAGCACGGTGGCCAAAGAGGCCGCCAAGGCTAGCAAGGCTACCAAAACCGGCACAAAGAGCCCGAAGAAGGGCGCCAAGGCGAAAGCTAAGGCTGAGGAGCAGGAATAAATGGCACACAAAAAGGGTTTAGGCAGTTCAAAGAATGGTCGGGACAGCCAGTCCAAGCGACTGGGAGTCAAGCGCTTCGACGGCCAGTTTGTCACGGGTGGTTCGATCCTGGTGCGCCAGCGCGGCACCCCGCTCAAGGCCGGCCTGAACGTGGGACGAGGCAGTGACGATACTCTATTCGCCTGCGTAGACGGCGTGGTCAAGTTCCAGAACCGCGGACGCAGAGGCCATTTCGTCCACATCGTCACTGGCTAGTCTCGTTGACATGAAATTATTCTTTGTTTCTCGGTGCGGTGGTTCAGCATGGCCAAGATCAAGGCCGCCCGAGAACGCAGAGATTGGCCATCCTGAACCACCGCGCTAGTGTTTATCGATCATGCGAAGATCTACGTCAAAGGCGGAGACGGAGGAAACGGTTGTCTTGCCTTCAGGCGTGAGAAGTACGTGCCTCGCGGAGGGCCCAGCGGGGGTGACGGTGGCAACGGCGGAGACGTCTATTTTCGCAGCAGCGAACAGCTGAATACCCTCCTTCCCTTCAAATATCAGCAACATTTTAGAGGCGAGAGAGGCGGACACGGCTCCGGCAACCGCCGCCACGGCAAAAACGGAGAGGACCTGGTGGTCCAAGTCCCTGTGGGCACGCAGGTGCTGAATGAAGCAGGCGAAGTTCTGTTCGACTTTGATCGGACCGAACAGACCGAGCTGATCGTCCGCGGGGGAAGAGGCGGACGGGGAAATGCAGCCTTCGCCACTTCCACCAACCAGGCTCCCCGGCGCTGCGAACCGGGACGCCCCGGAGAGGAACTGACGCTCATCCTGGAGTTGAAGGTCCTGGCTGATGTCGGGCTGGTCGGACTTCCCAACGCGGGTAAATCAACCCTCATTTCAGCCATTTCAGCGGCGACACCCAAGATTGCCGATTATCCCTTCACAACCTTAAGCCCGAACCTGGGCGTCGTCCCTTACGGAGAGTACGGGAGCTTTGTGGTTGCCGATATTCCCGGCCTGATCGAGGGCGCCCACAGCGGGGTCGGCCTGGGCGACCAGTTTTTAAGACACGTCGAGCGGACCAGGCTCTTAGCTCACCTGATCGACGTTTCCGATGCCGGCGAGCCTGATCCTGTTCATTCCTATATGGTAATCATTAAGGAGATGGAGCTTTACGATCCTGCTCTCATCCAGAAGCCGCAGATAGTGATCGCTTCGAAACTTGACGCCGTCAATGCACAGAAGCTGGAGAAGCTGCGAGTTTACTGCAAAGAACAGGAATTGCCTTTCTTCCCGATGTCGGCAGTCAGCGGGAAGGGTGTGAAGGAAGTTAAGGACGCCATGGCTCGGCACCTGGGGGTCAAAGGGGATTGAAAATCGGGATACTGGGAGGGACTTTTGATCCTGTGCACAAGGCTCACCTGTATGTGGCGCTTCGAGTTCAACTCATCTTCAAGCTCGATTGTGTTCTCTTCATGATTGCACACGTGCCTCCGCACAAGCGCGAGGTGACCAGTGCGTTTCACCGTTTCAGCATGGTGGCTCTGGCCCTTCTCTTTCACGACGATCTTGTCCCCTGTGCCTGGGAATTGGAACGCGGGGGTCCTTCATTCACAATTGACACCCTCGAGCATTTCGCGCACAACCACTCTGAAAACCAGTACTGTTTTATCGCCGGGAGCGATTCACTCAAGGAAATCCATTTGTGGAAGGACTATGTTAAACTACTTGAAAATCATTCTTTTATTTTTGTCCAGCGTCTGGGCAGAGAGGTAGAACTGAACGAACTCAAGGTTCCTGATCCTTTACGGAACAGAATTAAGCCGCTAAGAGCCAGAGCGAGACCCATCATTGAATCCGGCCGTTCCTTTTTGATCGATCTGAACGCTCCCGACATCAGCTCGACCTCGATCCGAAAGCTGATTGCCGGTGGACAGCACCCCCCAGATCTAGTGCCTTCCCGTGTGCTTCAGTACATCCAAAAACATAAATTGTATGGACAAGAACAATACCAAGGAAGTTATTAAACGAGTTTACCAGGCCATCGACGATAAGAAAGGCGAAGAGGTCATGATCCTGGATGTCTCAGCCATTTCTTCCTTTACTGATTTTTTCGTTATCTGTCATGGCAATAATGAGAGGCAGAATCAGGCTATTTGTGATGAGATTCGGGAAAAGCTGAAAAAGGAAATGAAGATTAATCCGGCGCACATCGAAGGCTACCAGCAGGCGGACTGGATACTGATGGATTACCTGGATTTCGTCGTCCATATCTTTTCACAACAGGCGCGCCAGTTTTACAAGCTCGAGAAGCTCTGGAGCGACGGAGTCGAAATCGAACCACGGGCGTTAAGCGCCTGATCCCTCTACTCATTGGAGCTGCTCATTGGAGCTTGTTCTCCAGAAGAAAATCTAGTATAACTGCAAGACTTTTTCGTGCGATTGCGTTTTCTATGGATCGGGAAAACAAGGGATTCGCAGTACTCCCAGCTCGAATATAAGTATTTAGGGCGATTGCGGCAGTTTATTCCCTCGGAAATTACTGTACTGCCCGAACTGAAGAAGACCGATCGGCGGCAGCAGGCCGCGCAGATGGAACGGGAAGCCCGGCTGATTGAAGAGAAGCTGACGCCGGATTGCTTCCTGGTCATTTTGAGCGATACTGGAAAACAGTATTCCAGCCGGGAGCTGTCATCCCAGCTGGAAGGACTGATGATTCAAGGAATTTCCGAAGTAACCTTCCTGATCGGAGGGCATCTCGGAATTCCGGAGCGGATAAGACAAATGGCCGATTCGAACTGGTCTCTGAGCAAGCTCACCTTCCCACACGAGCTGGCACGAATCGTGCTACTAGAACAAGTTTATCGGGCGCTGACCATCATTCGAGGTTTGCCCTACCATAAGTGACGGAGGATATTGATGCAAGCTAAGGAACTGAAACAATTCAAAGCAAAACTCCTTCAGACCAAAGTCGAGTTGATTGAGCTTGTACATAAAACGGAAGATTACGGCCGCGAAGCAGATGGCGACGGCGAGGCCATGGATATCGCCGATAAAGCGCTGAGCTCTTACACCAAGGAGCTTATGTTCAGCAAGAGCAACAGCGATCGCCAGCAGCTCCAGATCGTGACTGAAGCGCTGGACCGCATCGAAGAGGGCGGTTTCGGGGAGTGCCAAAACTGCGGCAACCAAGTGGAAAAAAAGCGCCTGGAAGCGGTCCCCTGGGCTCGCCTGTGCCTAAAGTGCCAGGAGCTTGCCGAGCAAGGCCGGCTTTAGAAAAACCCGAGCCGTGGATTTCACGGATTAAACTGGACTTTAATCCGTGAAATCCGTGGCTTCTTCTTTGTCAGTTTTCCTCCTTCCAACGTTATACCCGGTGTGAACATCACGGCTGTTCTTCGCCAGCTTGCTCAGGCGCTGCTCTTCCCCCAGGCGTGTGTCTTATGTGAGAAGTGGGTGTTGAGTCCTGATTTTCGTCCTCTCTGCCCGGAGTGTTTCGCGTCGCTGGAAAGACTGGACCGGCGGATCTGCCTTTCTTGCGGGGTCAAGCTGCCGGGCGTGCTGGAAGCTGATGCGCTGTGCTCCGCCTGCCGGGATTCACCACAGCCCTTTGACTTCGCGCGGGCTTACGGCCCTTATGAGGGCCGACTGCGGGATCTCATCCATAAATTCAAGTTTGACGGTTTACGGCGCCTCTCCTATCCTCTGGCCGAGCTGATGGAAGAGAGTTATCGAGAAGGCAGGCTGGCCCTGCAGCCGCACTGGATCATCCCTGTGCCCCTGCACCGTCGCAAGCGCAGGGAACGAGGGTACGATCAGACTCTGCTTTTGGCGCGCGTGCTCTCGAGTCGATTGAAGATCCCGGTCTTCCCCGGCCTGTCTCGGATAAGAGCCACGGCGCCTCAGTACGGACTCGATGTCGAGGCGCGGCGCCATAACATTTCGCGCGCTTTCGCCCTGGCGAGTGCATCCCCCGTCGGCGGAGACGTGCTGCTGGTCGATGACATCTTCACGACCGGTACGACCGTGGCGGAAATCTCGCGATTGCTGAAAAGGGAGACGGAAGTGAAGCAGATTGCAGTCCTGACGGTCGCCCGGGTTGGACGGCTGTTCTAGTTTTTTAGCTTCTGTGGGGCCAGCGAGTATACTTAAAGAGTTAAACAACGAAAAGAACCAAGTCATGCGCTCTCTCTTACTTCCGCTCCTGTTCACCGTCTGGC
The DNA here is from genome assembly GCA_050747825.1 of Acidobacteriota bacterium. Taxonomy (GTDB): domain Bacteria; phylum Acidobacteriota; class UBA6911; order RPQK01; family JBOGJG01; genus JBOGJG01. Next base: position 14,611 of record JBOGJG010000430.1, read on the forward strand.
CTACGGCCACTCCGGCCTGCAGCGAAATCAGGGAGCAAAACTCGATGGAACTGACCAGCGAAGTCGATCACGGCGATGTCACCTCGATCTTGGAAATCGATCGCAAGAGCCTCAGCTCTGGACAGGATCAGTCTCTTGAGGGCTCATTCACTATCCGTAATGAGACTTCCGAGGCTATTCCGTTTACCTTTCGCAGCGGCCAGCAGTACGATTTTTTTATCGAAGGCGAAGACGGGCGACAGTACTGGAGGTGGTCGCAAGACCGCTTCTTCACGCAGATGATCGTCACCAAGGAGCTGCGGCAGGAACCCTGGGTTTATCGGGAAAGCATACCTGCTGTGGACGGCAGCGGAGAGCCCCTGCCGCCGGGGCAGTACGTGCTGCGCGCCAGACTCGTAGCTGAGAAGGAAATCGAAAATCGAATTGGGTTTGAGATTACAGATTAATGGAACGTGGCCTAGAGTACAAATTCAACACACGGTAACGGCGCCGGCAAATCGGGTGGCCGGCCGGAATAAAAATCGCTGATCCGGCCAAATAAAAATTCAAACCGGTCCTTTTCATGCTGGCAGATATTCCGAATGGAATGGTACAGAAGAGACATGTAAACCATGAAGTTCTGAGCCAGCTCAGTCTCGTCAAATTGGGCAAACGAGTACTGCAGTTCAATGGAGTTCTCCGCGTCCGGAGATGAGAAGTAATGATCCAGCATCTCGTCAAATCCGAGGGCATGGTCCATGGCCGGAAAGGGAACGGCTGTAAAGACCATCGGCTTTGCCTTTTGAAACACTTCCGAAAGCAAATTACGATGCCGCCGCCAGAGCTTCTTGAAGGCCAGCCTCTCCGCACGCCCCCAGACGTGGAACCGGGCCGAAAACAGGCAGCTTTTTTGAGGCATGATGGAAAACTTCAAATGAATCCCAGCCGCGTCTGAGCCGTCCTGATAAGGATCGGGCTCCGTGCGTTCCTGGTAGTAAGGCTGGTCGGGAAAAAACTCGAGCGTGACGACCGAATCGATGCTGTAGCGGAACTGATTTTTCTCTCTGAAGTCCGGGTCGAAGATCTCGGCCGGCTCTATGACCACGTTCTCAAAAAGGTCCCACAGGAGATCATAAAGTTCATCTTCCGGCTGATTAATGGCCTGGTAAAACTCTTCCTGGGATGCCTGTCGGAGAATGTCATAGTACCGGCTGTCCATGTCTGAAGTCATACTAATACTCGCTCGCGCTGGTAGGTGGGTAAGTATAGCGCAAACCTCTCTCAGAGGCGCCGCAAAAAAGTGTTACAATGCCATCCACATTCGGGGAGGTTAAGGTGAGAATTTTAATGGCGATAGTTTTGGTTGCACTGTTGTCTCCCGTAGTTCACCTGGCCCAGGGTCGCGCTTCCATGAGCAGCCCCATCATCCGCACGAGGGCGGATGGCGTGTCGATTACGGCCAATTTCAATGATTTCTCCGCCGGTAAAAAATACCGAATCGGCATCGGCACAGCCGAGGGGAGCCTGGCCGGCGCGACGATCGAGCTGCTCAAGAACAATGCCCCGGTCCCGCAGCAGCTCACCGCATTCAAGCAGGGATACACCAGCAACTGGTGGAACGTCAATGGGATTACAGCGCGTGGCTGGGTTTTTGATGCCGATGATTTTGCTGGAGGCGAAGTGCTCACCTTAAAGGTAAACATTCCCCGAGCCGAAATCGACAAGCTGAAGAGCCTCTACATCATCGTTGCCAAGGACTACGGCTCGGACCTCTGGTATCTGGAAGACGGCTCTGAGTTGACAGAGAAATACTGGTAGCTCTGGGGGGTGTATAATCCCGGGCTTAATGAACGTCATTAAGTCACCGATTTTTTTCTCCGCACGGAAGAGCAGCCCTACCTCACTCCGGAGGACAAACCCTTTGTTTTGACCCGGGTATGGGGGCGCGGAGGAAAGACCAATGTCTGGGGTCGAGTCAGCCTGCGTATGTCGGACCTGGACTTCAAAGCCGCCGAGATCGACGGGTGGGGTATTCCCTGGCCGATCGGCTACAGCGACATTGCCCCTTATTACGACAAGGTCGAGCAGCTCATCGGGATCTGTGGAGGCGACGATGCACGAGGTGAAAAACCTGTTTGTGGTCGATGGCGGGGCTTTTACCAATGCCTCGGAAAAAAATCCTACGCTGACGATTTTGGCGCTGGCCTGGCGTGCCACGGACTATCTGGCTGATGAGCTAAGGAAGGGGAATTTGTAGGGCTCGCGGTCGCGGCTCCGTTAGGTATACGGTCTTATATCCGAGCCGCGACCATCAGGGAGCGGGCCCTCAACCTCAATGAGCGAAGAAATCATTTTCTTCGACATACGTGCTCTGAGGGATCAGATCGTCAGGCGTGAGATTTCCCCTGTCCAGGTTGTCGACGTGCTGCTCGATCGCATCGAGCGCCTGAATCCTCGCCTGAACGCTTACCTGTCGATTTCCGAACAGGCGCGTGAGGAAGCTAGAAAGGCTGAGCAGGCCGTAGTTCAGAGAAGGGAACTCGGCCTCCTGCATGGGATTCCCTTCTCGATCAAAGATCTGCTGCTGACGCGCGAACTGCCCACGACCGCCGGTTCAAAGATCTTTGGAAGCGGATTGACCAGCGAAGAGGACGCTGCGGCCGTCAGCCTCCTTAAGAAGGCTGGAGGTATCCTTATCGGCAAAGTCCACCTCCACGAGTGCGCCTTTGGGGTCACCAACGAGAACGCTCACTTCGGCCCGGCGCGAAATCCATGGGACCTCGAGCGGGTCACGGGCGGATCCAGCGGAGGCTCCGCTGGATCCGTAGCAGGGGGCCTCGCCTACGCTTCGCTGGGGACTGACACGCGGGGCTCGGTGCGCATCCCAAGCGCCTGCTGCGGGCTCACCGGACTGAAGCCTACCCTGAACCTGATTCCCACTTTCGGGCTCCTGCCTTTGAGTGAGAGCCTGGACCACATCGGCCCCATGTGCCGTTCGGTCGAAGACGTCGCTGTCGTCCTGCAGGCAGTCGCTTCCGGTTCCAAAGAGGGTTCCGATTACATCCAGGCCTCCCAGGCCCAGCCGAACAGGATTAAGCTTGGATTCGCCGAATATTATTTCCGTGACGTCGATCCGGAGATTGAAGCCGCGGTGCGCCAGACGATGGCTTTGCTGGAGGAATCGGGACTGGCGATCCGAGAGATTGAGATTCCCGGTATTGAAGAGGTGCTGGAAGCTTCACGCGTGATTGCCGGAGTTGAAGCGCTGGCTAACCACGATTTCAATCTGCGCAGCCAGCCGCAATCGTACGACCCTGCAGTCCGCGAGCGCCTGGAACAGTGCCGCGATATCTCGGCTCTGCAATACCTGCAGGCCAGGCAGAAAAAGGCTGCGATCACGCGGGAATTTGAAGGTGTTTTCGCTCGAGTCGATTGTCTCATTGCCCCGGCTCTGCCTGCATTTCCTCCGCCAATCGGGCAGACTTATCTGGAGATTAACGGGAGGCGAGAACATGTGGTCCAGGGTTTCTGCCGCTTGAACGCGGCGCAGAACATGGCGGGAATTCCCGCTCTGGTGTTGCCCTGCGGATTCAGCAGAACCGGGCTCCCTATAGGCCTTCAACTGATTGCGGCCAGCAACCGAGAGCCTATTCTCCTATCCCTGGGATCTCATTATCAACGCCTGACGGGCTGGCACAGGAGGCATGCAAGGACGCGATGAAAGAGCAGATCGATATCTCGACCAGCCGAAAGATTCAAATGAAGGAGATCACCGAACAGATCCAGAGCGTCATCCAGCGCAAGGGGATGAAGGAGGGGATCTGCGTGGTGTACTGTCCTCACACCACTGCGGGTCTGGCCATCAATGAGAATGCCGATCCCGATGTCTGCTCCGATCTGGAGAAGGCCTTTGAAGAGGTGGTTCCCAATGTCCGATTTCAGCACGGCGAAGGGAACTCGCCGGCTCATTTCCTCTCCTGCCTCACCGGCTCGTCTCTGAATCTGATCGTGGAGGATTCGCGCCTGCAGTTGGGCCGCTGGCAGGGCGTCTTCTTCTGCGAGTTTGACGGTCCCCGCCAGAGGGAAGTCTGGGTTCGGCTCCAGCCCGCTCAATAAGTTCCAAGGAATTAGCTTGGTAAAAGCCTGGGGGAATTACCTTGGTAAAACCCTGATTTTGTCCATGGCTACTTCCGAAAGGGCCGTAGGCATCCGCCCTATCGAAAAAATTGATGCCGAGTTCGAGCGCGCGGTCCAGGGTGGCCAGAGACTCTTTTTAGCTTGCCGGCGTTCATTCCCTCTGAATTGAGCTCGTCGCATCGCCTCCAGGGCCGCCTCCATTCCCCAGGGAGAGATCGCGCGCAAGAGCTCCTCCCGGTGGGTGATGGGACTCGCTGCACCCTATCGGCAACGCCATCCGGAGCGCACGGCCTTCTATCAGTGTTCCGCATCCTCCAGCATTTGAACCTCTGGGAGCGCCCGCAACGTTCTCCTCCGCCCCGGCTGTTTCCTCATCAGCTCGAGGCCTTCCTGACGACCCTCTCTCCTCAGCAGGCTCAGCGGGTCCGCGCCTCCACAGATTCTCTGTTCTGGGACCATGTCCCGGTCTGGGGCCAATGTCATCCTCGGGATTCGTTGGCTAACTCCAGCCACAGCGCAATGGCGGCGGAGAATCTTCGAGAGGCCAGGCAGGCCAATGCCATCGCCTTTAGCGACTCGGGCGATCGGTACAATTCAACAGCGTGGCGGGCGTGGCGATGGGCTTCTTCCAGCCGGCCGGACTCCAGGGCGGAAAGGGAAAGCCGCTGATTTCGAACGGCCAGGCGCTCGATCGAGCGAATTTCAGTCAGATCGGTCTGGCAGCGCCGGCATAGTGGCTCATCTCCCAGGCGGGCGCCGCAGGTAGGACATCGCTCCACGTTCTTACTCTACGTAAAAAAGAATATTCTCGAGCTTCTGTTCCAGAGGGCCGGCCGCCTCCAGCCGCCCGTTTTGAACGGCTTCAAGGAGTTCTTCGATCAAATTCACCATTTCTTCCCGATCGTCGGCTGATGCGCTGTCCAGGACCTCTTGCACGCGCTTAATGATCTCTTCGGTCCGGGGAGGAATCTTTCCGTCAAATCCATTTCCCGAATGATTTCCGTGGCGGTTTGGCGCCCCTTTCGCTCCCCAGCGCCCAGCCACGCGTTCCCGTGACGTGCGCAGTTGCTCTTGGCTGGAGCGGCCCATCGCATCCTGGACGACGGCTCTTATTTCCTTTCCGGTAGCCCGTTCCACCGCGTGGACCTCCAGGATACCGTCGAGGTTCAGGTGATAGGTCATGGCAATACCCTGCTCACTCGCGTCCGCCGTCTCGTTGAGTCCCGGAAAGCGGAAATTGCCGATGAGAACGTTCTTCAAGGCGTCCCGCTCCTCCCCCTGGTAGACCTTCACATCAACCGCTTCCTGATCCTCGTATACGGTATGGAACAGGTCGGTTTGGGTCACCGGAAGCTTGCTGTTGCGGCGAATCAGAGGAACGAATCTATCCCAGTAAGGCCTGCCATCCAGCTCTCCAAGGGCGCTGGTGCCGAAGGTATACGGGGTGATGTCCACCAGGACCGACCTGGCCTCTGCTCCGGCTTCGATGGCGGCCTGGACGGACGCTCCCAGGGCGACGCATAACTCCGGATCCACCTCACCGTGAGGCTCCTGTCCCAGCTTCCCGCGCAAGAGTTCCGCCACGCGAGGGATGCGGGTCGATCCTCCCACCAGCAGAATCTTGTCCAGTTGAGCCGGCCGCAGCAAGGCGTCCTGCAGCGCCTGGCCGACTTTTTCCATCGTCCTGGCCAGGCTGTCCTCGATCATCTCCTCAAACTCGGAACGATAGAGGTCGAAGATCAGGTGCCTGGCTTCTCCCTGGACCTCTCCGAGATGATCCTCCTGTACCCGGCTGACGGGACGCGTGGACAGCTCGATTTTGGCCGCCTCCGCCGCCCGCCGCAGCCGCGCCTGCAGGGCCCGATCCTCTCCGGCCGGCAGGCCCAGCTTCTCTTCCATCACCTTAAACAACCGCTTGACAATTAACGCGTCGAAGTCATCGCCTCCCAGGTGGTTATCGCCCGTGGAGGCGAGAACCTCGACAACTCCGTCTTCAAAACTCACAATGGAAACGTCAAAAGTTCCTCCTCCCAGATCGTAGATCAGGACCTTGCGATGGCCTGTAAAGCCGCTTTCATAGGCAAGCGCTGCCGCGGTCGGTTCGTTGATAATGCGCACCACCTCCAGCCCGGCGATCTCCCCTGCCTCGCGGGTGGCCTGCCGCTGCGCGTCGCTAAAATAGGCGGGCACGGTGATGACCGCTTTGGACACTTCCCGGTTAAGCACCTGCTCGGCGCGTTCCTTCAGGGCCCTTAAAATAAAGGCCGAGATCTCCTGAGGGCTGTAGGTCTCTCTCCCCAGGGCGACCCGGTCGTTTGAGCCCATCTTTCGTTTGATGGAAACCACCGTGCGCTCCGGCGCGGCAACGTACTGGTTGCGGGCCAGTGTGCCGACGATGACGCGGCCCTGGCCGTCCAGCCCCACACACGAAGGGACGATGCCGTCATCATCCAATTTCACCACCCTCGGCTCTCCCTCAAAAACGAAAGCAACCTCAGAGTTCGTCGTTCCCAGATCGATGCCAACGATCACTTCATTTTTCATAGGTGTCCTCTATTCCTCCTGACCGGATTCCCGGTTCACCACTACTTCAGCCAGCCGAAGCACCTCCTGGCCTCGGACAAAGCCGCTCAAACACTCCTCAATCACGCCTCCCGCTTCGACCCCCGGCTGATAACAGGCATCTACCGCTATCATCGTGCGGGGATCAAAGGGCCGCCCGCCCGTCGCGACGCGCTGCACGCCGAGCTGGCTTAAAGCGCGGTCGAATCGCTCGATCGCCAGCTCGTAGCCCTGCACGACACCCTCTATTCCCACCGGCGGACGCCGCCACCATCCGCCAGCGCGGGCCAGGCCGGCTGCAGCCTCCCTCCCTCGCGCCAGGGCGTCGCGGATTTCGAGGAAAGGCAGCAGGCAGCGACGCTCGGCAGTCAATCGGATGCGCTCTTCCAGAACCGCCATCTCCTCGGACTTTGCCCGCAACAACTCGAGGGACGCGTTACAGGCCTCGCTCGCCCTTTGTAAATCCCGTCCGCTGCGGGCCTGCTCGCGGTTCTGCAGCCGGATCTCCTGCCGGAAAGAAGCCAGCTCCGAATACAGGCTGTGCAGGTCGAAATCCTGTACTCCCTCTTCCCGGTTCGGCTGGCTCTCGACAGCGGCCGGATCATCTGGAATCCCGGCCAGCCAACGGCCGAAGTCCTCGATGGCCTGAAGTTTCCACTCGTCTCTATGATCCATCGCCCAGACCTTCTGCCGCCAGTAACTCCTTTAAACCCACCCGCCTGTGACTCAGGGATTGAGCCTGGACCAGCTCCAGCAGAGCGCTCTCATAGTCTGAGTAGTCCAGAGCACCCAGAACAGCGCTTCGCACCCGGCTGGGGCTGTCCTTGAGAGCCTCATAAGCGGCCGCGATCTTTTGAAAGCGCTGGGGAGCCCTCGCGGGCGGATTTTCCTTCACCAGTTGCAGGTAGCGCTTGCGGATTTCCTCATCCGACGCGGTGGGTTTCAGTCCCAGAGTCAGGTAGTGAATCAACATCGTTAACTTCTCCGCTTCTTTCTCGATTTCGATTTGCGTTTCGATTTGGGTTTGCGGGGATAAAGCAGGATTTTTAACTCCCGCCCGAGAACATGTCCTATCTCATGTAATCGGCGCGCCAGCTCATCCAATTCCCTGCGCATCAGCGGATCGAGTCGAAGCTGGGCGGCGGCTCCGCGCAGCACTGAATCGGGCGCGCCCTTGAGTCCGGCTCCTTCAATCATGTTCTGCAGCGCATCCAGAAGGCCGAATTCGTCATCATCTTCTTCCTCCTCGAATTCTTCTTCGAATGGATTCTCCTCTTCCAGATCGAAAGGCTCTTCGCTCTCCAGCACGCCCGGATGGAGTAGGACCTGATCCAGAAGATCAAAGTTAAAGCTGCGCAAAGCGCTCTGCAGCGGTCCATGCGCCACGAACTGAGACAGGCGAAGGGCCCCCGCTCGGAGCCGCTGCCGCTGCTCGGGCGGGACGCTCTCGACCACCTGCCGGAAGTACTCTCCTCCCCGCTCGAGACCTTCCATAGACCGAATCACCGCGCGATAAAACCGAAGCAGCGAATCGCAGTCGGCCTCGGGGGCATGCTCGAGGCGGCGGGCAATCTCTTCCAGGATTAACCGACGATTCTGGCGCTGGTCGAGCAGGATATCAAAAAGCCGGATCAGGTCATCCCCCTGGGCCTGAGCCAGAAGCACGGGCAAGAACCCGGTCAGGAGGGATGCCGGCTCGAAGCTGGGAAAGACCAGTCGCAGGTCTTCCTCAACCGGTGTCAACAGCTCAACACACTCAGACGAGCTGAGAGAACTCAGCGTGCCCGTCCGCCGATCCAGGAGACTCCTTACGGATTCCGGCAGGCCGGACTGCAAGCGCTTCTCGATTCCCGTCACGTCGAGGGCAAGCAAGGTCAGGAAGCGGAGCTGCTGGAAAGGCGTCAGGCACTCCAGCCGTTCTTCCAGTTGATCCAGCGCTTCATCTCCCGCCCTGAGAAGTTCAAGGCTCTGGCGTTTTACTGCCAGCACGAACCGGGCCTTCCGGCCTCCCAGCTTCTCCACCTTGAGGTAATCCCGTTCTGCCAGGTTGAGTTTTCCCCGGCTGCGGCTCTGATCGGCCGATTTCAGGTACCCGGCCGTCCGCAGATCTATAACGGACTGGTCGTGCGGCGCGCGAAGGGCGGCTTCCTCCAGCCAGGATTCGGCCTGGCGGTAGGCATTGCGGCGCCAGTCCAGTCGCGCCAGTTCCAAACAGGGCTTCGGATCGTGAGGAAAATGGTCTGCCGTCATCCTCAATATCCTTTCGGTCACGACATCGGGTGCATTTTGATCTCGGATCAAAGACAGGAGAAAATTATAGCCCTCACGATTACTGGGATCCGCCTGCAGACTGCCCAGCATCAGGTCCACCAGCATCAGTGAAGGCTGGCTGGAGGGGAGGCTGGTCACCGACCAGAGCCTCTGAACCACCTGGGGTCCCAGGCAGTCCGGGCAGGCGCCGCCGGCCCGGCCGGATCGGGCCAGGTGCTCCAGTACCCGCGCCCGCGCCAGGAGCTGGTCTTGAGGATCCGGGAACTCGCGCTGCAACAGTGACAGGTACTTGGCCGCCGGCTCCACATTCCACACTTCGTGGGAAGCCTCTTCAGCCAGCATCGCAATCTTGGCCGAAGCCAGCCTGGCTGTGCCTGCAGGCAGGATGTCCCTGGACAATTTTTGTAAATCGTGAAGCGAAATCGCGCCTTGGCGTACCCCAATTCCCAGGATCTCCAGCAGAGCGGTCCGAGCCTCGACCGGATCTTCAGGGTAAATGGTCTCTGCCAGTGAAACGGTCAGCCGTTTAACCTCCCTGAAACGTCTACTCCTGATTGCAGCCACAAGGCTGCCGGGCGCATTTTCGGCTGCGTGACCGTTACTCTGCAGTACAGGCGCCAGAACAAAGTCATCGGGCAGCAGCTTAAGCGCCTGCTGAAGTCCCTCGTCATCTCCCCGGGAAAAAATGCCCATGGCCTGACAGAACAGTCGCCAGGGCGCAAAGGGGGAGTGGCGGGAGAGGGGTCGCAGCAAGGCGGCGGCGCCTTCCCAGTCGCCCTCATCCATTGGGAGCACGGCGCCTTTTAGAGTCTCGGCGTCGCGGCGAAGAGGGTGGTCCGGCTCAAATTGAGAAAGGCACTCCCACCGGCGCTCGATCACCAGCCGTTCGGCCAGCCGGCGTTCGATCCGGGCGGAAGCGCGCGCTGGCAGAGCGCCGGCATAGGCATCAATGGCATCGGGGAGCTGCAGACACTCGATGTAGTCAGCAAAATCTGAGTCGGATAGCGCCTGGGGATCGACACGGGCTGCCCACTCCTCGGCGACGCGGCTTACCACCAGCGCCTCCTCACTCAAGCCTCTGGCGCGAAGCTGACTGGCTCGTTCGTGGTAGGCGCGAAACAGCAGCAAATCGGCTTCGCTGGAATGGCCGTTTTGGACACTCGCCTGTTTCAGCCAGTTGAGCGCCGCGCGCGCCTTCCCAGCCTCCAACTCGGCCCGGCCCCGTTTCAGCAACTGAGTCGAATTTAAACCCTGTGTTGGCCTGCGGGCCTGCGTCCTGGCCCTGAAATTGTTTCTCCTGCCCATGGATTTTCTAACCCCAGTGATAAGATACTCCTTCGATCTGACAGCTTCTTTTGCAAGCTAATTTATCGTTCCGTACTGACGCAATCACAATATGGTGAGCCGGCGAATTTCGCTATCATCATGTCCGCGGAGCACTCCTCCTTCATACTGGAGGCATAGTCGGCATGCCCGCTCCGGATCCTTGAAAACCTGGTATCTGTCTCCGCCCCTCGGGCCGAGACCTGTTTGGCGCCGGCTTGTCGAAGAAATGTGATGGTTTCCTCGATCAGAATGTAAGGAACATCCGACTCTACTTTCAGGAACACGGAGCCGTTGCTCTCTGCCACTTTATTGATGAGATCGGCCCCTTGCAGGAGAGTTCGTCCGTGCCAGATCGCCCCCGTTTCGTCGATGGTCAGAGCTAAACTAGACACCCTTCAGAATCTGGTCCACGCGGCTGCTGACGTCGTGGAGGTAGGCTTGGTCGCCGCCTCGCAGCTCGACCGTGAGATAGCCGCTGAAACCGATGTCGGCGATGGCTTTGCGGACTTCCGGCCAATCGATGCTGCCCTCGCGCACTTGCACGAACTGCCGGGTCTCAGTATCGAAATCCTTCAGGTGGAACCGGATGATGCGGTCTCCCAGCGTGCGAATCCAATGCTGCGGGTAGCCGTACATGACGATGTTGCCCACGTCAAAGTAGGCCTTGACCCAGGGACTGTCGAGTTCATCCACATACCGGACGAACTCCGGAGCGCTAAGCAGGAATTTATTCCAGACTTCTTCAACGGCCATCACCACTCCCAGTTCCCTGGCCAGCGGGATCAACTTCCGAATCTGCTTTTGTGACCAGGGCCAGGCCTCCTCGTAGGTCGTCTCAGGGTTGACGACGGCCGGGACCAGCAGGACCGCATCGGCGCCCCACAGCTTGGCATTGCGCAGCGAGGTTTCCATCCCCTGCATACTGCGCTCCACCACCTCCGGATCGGCGCTGGAAAGCGGATACTTCCAATGCGCCATGTTCATGACGGAATGAATCTTGAGCCCGGCCTCGCGTGCCGCCTCCCCGATCTCCTTCGCTTCTGTGGGGTCTGTAAGCGTCTGAGTTTCCATGCCGACAAAACCGACGTCCACGGCCAGCTTGAAGCGGTCTACATAGGAAAGCTCCTTGGGAAGCATGCTGATCAGCACCGATTTCAAAAGCTGCTGATCGGCCACGCGAGCTGAACTCGAAGTCCCCGAGTTAAATGCCAAACTTGTGGCCGTTGCTCCGGCCATTCCCAAAAAATTGCGCCGCATAAACACCGTCGTCGTTGCCAATCGTATTGAGTCCTGGCCTGACTGGGGCAATTTAATTGCTATTCTTTCATTTACAACTTTACTATCGTCCAAGTATACTATTGTAAGAGTAAAGTTATGGGACAGAAGATTGTCGATCGTGAGCCGGAGAAGGTTAAGCTTCGCCGGCTCGCAAAGCTGAAAACACCGCGACTGGTTCTGCTATACGGCCGGCGAAGAGTCGGGAAAACTCATTTGCTCACCAATCTCTGGGACAGCCAGCGAGTCTTTTATTTCACCGCCTCAGCCACAACCTCTGAGCAGAACCGGCGCCAACTCATCATGGAAGCATCCGAATGGTCAGGGGAGACCCTGCAGCCGGAGGACTACCCGACCTGGCGCACCGTCTTTCGATTGATGCTGGGCCTTAGGCCAGGGCGGCTGCTGATCCTTGTCCTCGACGAGTTTCAATACCTGGGTGAAACTCCCGCAGATCTGGCGCGGGTGACTTCCGAATTGAATGCGGCCTGGGAAGGACTGAGAAATCCGCGACGATCCCTCCTGTTCGTGATTTCCGGCTCCTCGGTGGCAACCCTGGAGGCACTGGACCGAGGAGGCGCCCCCCTCTACGGGCGTTTCGCCTGGAAGGCACAATTGCAACCTTTCGATTACCTGGATGCCGGCAAGATGGCTTCGTTTGAGAGCTTGAGGGATCGAGCCTGTACTTATGGAATCTTCGGTGGAATGCCGCGTTATCTGGCCCCGGTGAATGCCAGGCATTCCCTGGCACAGAATGTCGCCGACCTCATGCTTTCGCCTCGGGGCGAGGTCCGTATCCAGGTCGAGACGGCCCTCCTGCAGGAACAGGGACTTCGTGACATTCCCAAATATACAGCCATTCTCAGAGCGATTGGAGCTGGACGGACAGATCTTAACGAGATAGCCCAGCGAGCGGGACTTTTAAACGACAGCCCCCTGCGGGACAAGGTCGAGCGGTTGGTGGGCCTTGGATTTGTGGAAAAAAAACGCAATTTGGGAGCAAAGCGCACTTCTCCGTATCGTTATCGGCTGGCTGACCCGGCCTTTATGTTCTATCACCAGTTTGTGGCCCGCCTGGAAACCGCCCTGGAAGTGAATGAACCCATGGAAGTGTGGAAAGACCACTTGTCATCCCAACTCGATCAATACATGGGCCATCTGTTCGAACGCATCGCCGAACAGGCATACCAGCGGCTTCGCAAGCAGAAGAAGCTTCCATTGATCAAGGAATGGGGACGTTGGGAAGGCGCCGGCCGTGACGGGGATTCGCTGGAGATCGATTTAGCCGCCTATCTCACTGACGGAAGGGTTCTTACGGGTGGGGTGAAATGGAATAATGAACCCTTGGAAGCCCGCTGGCACTTCCATCACCTCGCGGCGATTGAACGGCTGGCTGTCGCCGGAGTGGAGTGGGCCCACGCCGCGAAACAGGAGGATTCCCCTCTGATCTATGTGGCCGCGGGTGGTTTCACCCGATCTTTTGAGGACGCGGCTCGCGTCAGCCGCCAGCAGGTCATTCTCTGGTCGTTGAAAGATCTGTACCCATACAGTGCGGAAGAGGTTTAGGCTATAGGCTGTATGTAAAACTCGAAAATAACCCAAAAACCTATAGCCTGAGGTCTGCAGCCTACAGCCTAACCTAAAATCTCTTCCGGCGCCGCTATTTCCATCAATAGCAGCGCTTCCCCCAGGGTCTTTCCCTGGGGGTCAATTCTGAGGGATTTCGTGCCGCCACCTCCCAGAGCACGATGCAGTAAAAAATTGAAGGCCAGTAAATTCGGAAGCTCGAATCTTTCCACTTCTCCGTGGCAGACTCCCTTGAAATACGCCTTGACCCGCCACCGCGGATGAGACCATCCCGTAGAGGCCCACGGCGGCCAGAATCAGCGCCAGCAAGCTGAAGATACTTAGGAGTTCCAAGTTCCAAGTTCTTGCTTTAGTCAAGCATAGAATCCTCCACCGTCTGTGATGGTGGTGATTCGCCGTGGGCTTTGCCCGTACCACGAGCTGACCACTGACCCCGGCGCGCGGTAAGGCCACCACCTTTGACGGTAGTCGTTTACTCTATTGCTTCCTACGCTTCTCACTTGAAACTTGGAACTTGAAACTTGGAACTTGGAATTCAATTAGTCCCTGGCGAAAGCGGCGTCAAAGGCGGTCGCCGAGGGTTTGAAATCAATATCTCTGACGAAATCGGCGGCTTCGGCGGCGCCGTGCTCACGGTCCATGCCGGAGTCCTCCCATTCCACTGAAAGCGGGCCTTCGTATCCAATCTCGTTGAGAGCGCGGATAACTTCTTCAAACAGGATGTTGCCCCGGCCCAGGGATCGAAAATCCCAGTAGCGGTCTCGGTGCCCAAAGGAGAGATGGCCTCCGAAGACGCCTGAGCGTGTGGGGTTGAACGACCAGTATACGTCCTTCATATGCACGTGAAAAATACGGTCTGGAAAGGTGCGGATGAAGGCCACGTAATCCACGCCCTGGTATCCGAAGTGGCTGGGGTCGTAATTGAAGCCAAAGGCCTCATGGCCTCCCACTGCAGCCACGGCCCTTTCCGCAGTCGAGATATCGAAGGCGATCTCAGTGGGGTGGACTTCCAGCCCAAACTTCACGCCGGTCTCGGAAAAGGCGTCCAGAATAGGCGAAAAACGGCGGGCAAAATCCTGGTAGCCTTCTTCGAGCATCTGGGGCTCCACGGGGGGAAACGAGTAAAGAAGGTGCCAAATGCTGCTGCCCGTAAATCCGTTCACCACCTTCACACCGAATTTAGCGGCGGCTCGGGCGGTATTGATCGTCTCTTGGGCGGCGCGCCGGCGAACCCCTTCCGGATCGCCGTCTCCCCATACATAAGGAGGAAGGATAGCTTTGTGGCGGCTGTCGATCAGGTCGCAAATGGCCTGTCCGACCAGATGGTTGCTGATGGCAAAGCACTTGAGCCCATATTTGTTGAGGACTTCCCAGCGGCCGTCGCAGTACCCGTCATCTTCGAGCGCCTTCTTAACCTCGAAATGGTCGCCCCAGCAGGCCAGCTCGACACCGTCATAGCCGAACTCCTTAGCCTTCCTGCACATGGTGTCAAAGTCCAGGTCCGCCCACTGCCCAGTAAAAAGTGTTACCGGTCTTGCCATCGCTCTTGTCTCCTCCCTTTGTCGACGCAGGATAGCACATCGGCAGTGGACAATAAACGCCCCGGGGCCGCAATAGAGGCTGCGAAAAGATCTTACCGGCGGGCGTCCTGGCGGGCAAGGGAGCCCTTCCACTTTAAAATACGTTCATCAGCCGTGAGGAGCGTGGCTCGAGAGAGTGTGGCAGTGGCGGTATGAGACGATCGGCCGGATCAGAGTGGAACTTTGAGATCGCCGCAGCCGCGATGCCAATCTCACCTGTTGTGCCTTTACCCGCCGGCAGGGTCTGGCGCTCAGCGCTTGGTTGTCTCCCGTCTGTCGAATCAACTATAGTAGCCTGCGATGGACGAAATTCGTGCTCGCGAGGGTTGGTTTGTTCTGCATCTGTTCTACCGCGTGGATCGCGCCTGCTGGAAGGGGCGGGATCCTTCCGAGCGGTCGAAGATGCGGGAGTGTTTTAAACAGTTGATCGCCGGCTTCCGCGAAGCCGAAAACTGTCAGGCTTATCTCTATTCAGTACCGGGCCATAAAGCGGATATGGCCGTCATGCTGGTCGATCCGGAGCTGCAGCATCTGAATCAGATGGAGAACGATATCCTGGAGGCCTTCGCGCCAGGCATCCTCGAGCCGGTGTACTCATTCGTCTCCATGAGCGAGATCTCAGAGTACATGAGCAGTGAGGAAGATTATGACCGCACGCTACGGGAAAAAGAGGGGCTGGCGCCTGATTCGTCTGAGTACCAGCAAAAGATGGAAAACTTCCGCCAGAAGATGCAGCCATATATTCATGATCGTCTGTACCTGAAGGTACCGAAGCACCGCGTGATGTGCTTCTATCCGATGAGTAAGGCTCGCGGAGAACAGAAGAACTGGTACACACTCGATTTCAAGACCCGCAAGGAGCTGATGGGGGGACATCTGATGAGCGGCCGCAAATACGCGGGCAAAGTCAAGCAGTGGGTCACCGGATCCGCCGGACTGGACGACTGGGAATGGGGTGTCACGCTCTTTGCCGACGACCCCCAGTACCTGAAACAGATCGTCTACGAGATGCGCTTCGACGAGGTCAGTGCCGTCTATGGTCAGTTCGGCGATTTTCTGGTCGGTATTCACCTGGAGCCGAACGAGCTTTTTGAACGCCTCAAGCTGGGATAACAGGAGTCTCTTATCCGTGTAATCCGGATAATCCGTGGCTGGAAATGTTTGGCCAGTCCTCGCTATCCACGACCAGAATCTCGGGTTCAAGGCGGATGCCGAAATGTTCATAGACGCGTCCGGCGTATTCATCGGCCAGTGACAGGATGTCTCGGCTGCCGGCATTTCCGGCATTCATGATCAAATTGGCGTGATAATCGGCGATTAGAGCGTCTCCCCGGCGGGCACCCTTGGCGCCGACCGCCTCCAGTAGTTTTCCGGCCGGAATCTTTCCAAACATGATGAAGTCCTGAGGGATCGTTTGCAGAATCTCCGGCGGAAGATCCGCTGCCACAATATTCTTGAAGAAGCTGCCCGGACACTGGAGACCGGCCGGGTACTTGAGCAGCCGCTTGGTCAGGATCTCATCAGAGATCGACTGGAGATCTTCACTGGTGGGCTGCAGGCGCAGGCGGCAACTCAGGATGAAGTGGTCGCGGCGTTCTTTAAACACACTGTGCCGGTAAGAGAATCCGGCATCCTCGGCTGTCATGACCAGTGCCCCTTGTGGAGACCAGGCCTGTACGTTCACGACCGTGTCGCGGATCTCCTGACCATAGGCGCCGGCGTTGCCAATAACAGCGCCGGCCACGGATCCTGGGATGCCGTACATGCATTCCAGTCCCTTGAGGCGGTGTTGGTTTACCCAGCGGATCAAGTGGCCCAGGTTTTCAGCGCCGCCGACTACCACTTCATCCTGCTGACGGTCAAGTCCTTTGATCTGATTTTGGATGAGAAGGCCCGGGAAGCCTTCGTCCGAGAAAAGAACATTACTGCCTTGGCCCAGAAAGAGCACTGGAAGATCCCGGGCCCACCTGTACGAAGATTCCAATTCTTCCGGACTGTGAACCTGTACAAACCAGCGTCCGGTGCCGCCAATCTTCAGAGTCGTCAGAGCTGCCAGAGAGACGTTGCTGACAATCAAGATCGAGAGGCGGTGCGGTAAAGCCAGTAGACCAGGCCGGCTATAGCCAGCACTCCCAGAAAATTGGCGATCGGTTCAAAGCCTGACGGAACGATTCTCAGCACATCTGTATTTTGAGCTGCCGCAAAAGGAATGGCCAGGAAAATACCGATCAGGGCTTCGCCGGTGATGAGGCCCGAGGCAAACAGGAGCCCACGCCGGCCGGCATCCATAGACACTTCGTCGAAAGCAGCGCCTCGTCTGGCCCGCCGGGCCAGCCTGTGTCCGGCAAAGTGGGCCACCAGACCCCCAATAAAAATTGGCACGGAAAGCTCCAGAGGAAGATAAATCCCCACTGCTACTGCCAGCACTGGAGTCCTGAACTCGCTGTTGCGAGCTTTAAGGATCTGATCCAGGGTGATGATTCCCATAGCAATGAGCGCTCCGATGCTGATCATTCCCCATTCCAGATCGCCGGCAAAGACGCCCTGGGCCACTGAATTCATCAGCGTGGCCTGGGGGGCGGCCAGCATTTCCGACTCGTCCATTCCCGGGCGGGGGAAGACGCCGCCTAAGCCATAGGCGTTAAAGAGAAGCTGGAGCACGGGAGCCAGGGCCAGAGCGCCGGCCACGACTCCGATCATCTGCATGATCTGCTGCTTGTAAGGAGTGGCGCCGACTATGCGACCGGTTTTAAGGTCCTGCATGTTGTCGCCGGCAATGGCTGCCGCCGATGCCACCACCGCGCCGATAATGATGGTGGTCGCAGCGGCCGCCATGGCCTGGCCGGCTGCACCGGCAAAATCAATCTGCGAGCCCAGCATCAGGAGCAAAATCAGCGAAGCCGTCAGGATAGTTGCAATGGTGACGCCCGAAATGGGATTGTTGGAGGAACCCACCAGGCCGGCCATGTAGCCGGCCACTGATGAAAAGACGAAGCCGGCAATCAGGGCGAAAATGGTTCCGAAGAGAATGGTTGACCAGTAGAGCCCGTCTGAAATCAAGAGCTCGGTGCGCCCTATGATCACTGCCAGGGTAATAAAGACCGGCACGGCCAATAACAAGGCTCCGATGATTACGAGATTGATAGGAATATCCCGCTCAGTGCGCGGAATGCCGGCTGATTGGCCCTCCCGTCTGGCTCGGACCGCAGCCACAGAGGAGCGGATGCCCGCGCGAATCGGTTCAATGAGGGAAAGCAGGGCCCAAATGCCCCCCACGACCATGGCGCCCACGCCCATGTAACGGATTTTGGTGCTCCAGATGGTCAGAGCCGCTCCGTAGCCGCTCTCGCCTGGCGGTCCCCCATAAAGAGCCGTATAGATGGGAATGCCGAAAAGCCACGCGATCAGGCCTCCCGCAAAAACCAGGATGGCGATGTTCAAGCCGACGATATAGCCCACGCCGAGAAGGGCTGGAGAGAGGTCCATCCCATATCCAAAGAGGGAACGTCCTGCCAGGAAGGCTCCATCCACCGAGGAAGAAAAAAGCTTCAGACCGGTTTGGGAAAGCTTGAGCAGAGCGCCGGCCAATCCGGCCACTGCAATGCTGCGCACGCCGGCGCCGCCTTCCGAGCCCGCCTTTAAAACCTCTCCTGTGGCAATCCCTTCCGGGAAGGTCAAATTGCCTTCGATGATCAGGGCGCGCCGGAGGGGGATAGTGAACAGGACGCCCAGCAGTCCACCCAGAATGCCGATAGCGAAGGTAGGTAGATAAGGAAACCCGGACCAGTACTGGAGCAGAATCAGTGCGGGAAGTGTAAAGATTATACCAGCCGCCAGCGACTCGCCCGCTGAGGCGGCGGTCTGAACGAGGTTATTCTCCAGGATGTTGTGCTTCCGGAAAAAGCGTAGCACCGCCATGGAAACAACTGCCGCCGGGATTGACGCGGTGACGGTCATCCCCACTTTCAATCCAAGATAGGCATTGGCGGCGGCCATAATGATCGAGAGCGTAAATCCCAGAAAGATGGCCTTGGCGGTCAGCTCGGGCAGTTCCTGAGTAGGCAAGATGTAAGGCCTGAACTCCTCGTGCCGTTCTTTCGCTTCCGCGTCCCGAGTCTCCTTCATGATTGGAGTTCCCCAGCCGCCGCTATTTTAACAGCTAGTCCGCTCACAAGGGGGCGAGAAATTCTGGGAAGGGCGTCGGGCTCATGGTACCGGACCGCTTCCAGACGAAATCCGGACCGTTCAATGGCTGCGACTGTTTCACGATTCAGATGGCAGCCGAGGGCCACGAAAGACCACACAGGGGTCAGGCGGTCCTGCCAGCGGGCCCGCCTGCCGCTGCCTCGAATGTGCTCGATGAAGAGCAGCCGCCCCTGCGGCGAAAGGACCCGATGAATCTCAAACAGCGCCTTTTCCAGATCGGCCACGGTGCAGAAGACCAGTGTAGCCACGGCAGTGTCAAAAGCCCCATCAGCAAAAGGGAGTGATTCCGCAGGCGCCTTGTGCAAGGTGACCGGTACTTGGGCCTGCGAGAGCTTGGCCCCGGCTTCTGCCATCATCTCCTGGTGAGGTTCGGTCAGCACCACTTCCTGGACATCGCGATAGTGCGGGAGGTTTGCGCCCGTTCCTCCCCCGATTTCGATGACTCTGCCACTGGCCATGGCCAGCAGCTCACGTCTCTTCTCGGCCAGCCAGTCCTGCTCGGCTTTTTTTAGCAAACGGTCGTAAAGCTTGGCAAAGATCCAGTGCCGCAGATTCATAGCTCGGGTCTGCTTATCATATCTCAGCTATCCGCCGAGCGTTACTCACGCACCCGGGGCCGCTCCCTGACGGCCACGATTGCCGGAATCTTCTAGGGCTTAACCTATGTGAGAACCGGGAAGCTGACGGCTGCCGCTGTTGTCCACGGTTTGGTCGATACCTGGTGGGTTCACTTCTTGGGCGGTTAGAATGTTATCTTTCAACTGTGAATCGTAAATTCATTATCAGCGGGCGGCACAAGCTGTCCGGCGAATATCCGGTGCAGGGAAACAAAAACGCGGCTCTTCCGCTCATTGCGGCGGCGCTGCTGTCTTCGGCTCCGGTACGCCTGCACAACGTGCCGCGGATCGTAGATGTCGAAAACCTGCTTCGGCTCATCGAGAGCCTGGGTGTTTCCGTCGAATGGGAGGAGGGCACCCTCATGCTCGACCCGGGGTCGCTCGACTCCACCACACTGGCACCGGATCTAACCGAGAAGCTGCGCGGATCGGTCCTGCTTCTGGGAGTCTTGGCCTCCCGGGTGGAGGAGATTTCCTCGGCCATGCCCGGGGGGTGTTCCATTGGATCGCGCACATTTGACGCTCACTGGAGCGTCTTCCGCGCCGCCGGCTTCGAGGTGGAGGAAAGCCGGCGCGCAGTCCGCTTGCGAAAAGTCCGCAGCGTGGACCACCCCAGGGTCTATCTGGAAGAAAGCTCGGTCACGGCCACCGAAAACGGGCTTCTGCTGTTTGCCTCCTTGGGATCGGGGGTCATCGAAAATCCGGCGCGCGAACCGCATGTGCTGAGCCTGATCGACTTCCTGCGGCAACTGGGTTGTGAGATCGAACTGCATCCGCTCTATTACCGCATCCGACGCGGGATCGATGGCGGCCAAGGGGAAGTAGATTTCCAGGTCCCGGCCGATTACATCGATGCGGGCACGATTGCCATCGCCGCCGCTGTCACCGACAGCCGAATTGTCCTAAAGGGGGCGAGGATCGATGATCTCGTGGGTATATCAAATGTCCTGCGGCGCTTTGGTGTCACCTTTGAAGAGGCCGGGACAGATTCGATAGTCGTCTCCCGGTCGGAGGCCATTACCAATCCCGCGCGGGTGACGGTCGGACTGTGGCCCTCTTTCCCCACGGACCTGGCCAGCCTCGTGATCGTCCTGGCGACTCAGGGCGCCGGACTGTGCCTGATCCACGACTGGATGTATGAAGCGCGCATGTTCTTCATTGATAAGCTGGTGCGCATGGGAGCCCGAATTACCATGTGCGATCCTCATCGTGTGCTGGTTCAGGGACCGACCCTGTTGCAGGGAACGCAGCTCGAGTCTCCCGATATCCGTGCAGGTATGGCGCTGGTTGTCGCCGGCCTGTGCGCCGAGGGAACGACAACCATCGAGCATGCCGAAGTCATCATGCGCGGATATGAAGGTGTGGCCGAACGCCTGCGCCGGATCGGTGCGGATGTTCGGGCGGATTCCGATGGAGGAAATCAATTATGAAAATTCCCAAATTCCTGTTAGCTCTTGTGTTGAGTACTGCGGGCAGCTTCGCCCAATTGCCGCCGATCGAAGAAGACCAGGGTGTTACCGGTATGGGACTGGCTTTGCGCAAACTTCCGACGGTTGGCTCCGTGCTCTACATTACCGCTCATCCTGATGATGAAAATAATGCCGTCCTGGCCAAGCTGGGGCGGGGCTACGGCTATCGGACCGGGCTGCTGACACTGACTCGAGGGGACGGAGGTCAGAACGAGATCGGACCGGAACTGTTCGAGGCTCTGGGCATTTTGCGCACGGAAGAATTGATGGCGATCCACCGTTACGACGGCGCCGAGCAGTTTTTCAGCCGAGCTTATGAATTCGGGTACTCCTACAGTGCGGAGGAAACTCTGGAGAAGTGGGGAAGAGAGGAAATTCTCGAGGATATCGTCCGCGTGATCCGGCAGTTCAGGCCGCATGTGGTCCTGACGCTGAATCCGGCCGGTACGGGCGGAGGCCAGCATCATCAGGCGTCGGCCCAACTGGCCGCCGACGCCTTCCGAATGGCCGGCGACCCTTCCAGTTATCCCGAGCAGATTCAGAAAGGCCTTCGTCCCTGGCAGCCGCTGCGGCTCTATCAGTCGGGCGGCGCTGGGATGTCCTCCAGAGCGGAGTCGGATTCGAGTCCGGGGGAATTTGTTGTGGTGGATACAGGCGTTTATGACCCTCTGCTGGGAGAATCTTTTGCCGAATTGGGCGCCCGAGCCAGGAGCAATCACCGTTCCCAGGGAATGAACGTTCTGCCCAATCCAGGTCCGGCTCGAGCTGCGTTTCGACGGGCGGACGGTGCCGGCGGAATCCCGCCCGGCAGTGACAATTTTTTTGACGGGATTAACGTGAGTCTGGAGGCGATTGCAGCCCACGACTCCACAACCGCACCTCTGCTGGCCAGGTTGCAGGCCAGCGTGCAGAAGGCAGTGGGCGCCTATGACCGGACCGATTTTCGTTCGGCTGCCCAGGCCGTCATGGAAGGACTGGAAATCGTCCGCAAAATGCAGGAGCTGACCGATCACCCGGACGCGGAGTTCTTGCTCCGGCAGAAGGAAGAAGACTTCCTAAAAGCGGCCCAGCACGGGCATTTCATCTATTTTGACGCCCTGCTATCCGGGACACAGGACGGCACGGTCGTCCCCGGGCAGGAATTTGAAGTCGAGGTGCGATTTCTGGATCGGTTTTCCCTGCCGGCCGAAATCAATAACGTGCAGCTCCAGGCGCCTTCCGGCTGGGAGGTCACTCCCGTTCCGGTGGCCGAGGGGGCATATGTTTTCCCCTTTAAAGTAAGAGTTCCCTCCGCTGCCCAATACAGCCAGCCCTACTGGTTTCGCCCAGACCCCGAGGTGGACCGCTTTGCTACCCGCGAAGGCTTTGCAGGCAGTGAGCCCGTGACCCCGCCTCCTCTGGTAGCACGCGTCGATTATACCTCCGCGGGAGTGCGGGCCTGGGCGGAGGCGCCCGTCCAGTACCGCTGGTTTGATGCGGCCTGGGGAGGCGAACGGCGCATGGAAGTTAAGGTCGTGCCTCAACTCTCGATCTCGGTCCAGCCGGAATTAAGGATTACGCGCCTGCGGCGGCCCGAGACCGAGGAATTCCGAGTGACCGTCCGCAACCACACGCCAGGACCGGCAGAAGCCGAGGTCTCCTTGCAGGCGCCTGAAGGGTGGACAGTGGATTCTGCCGCTCGCTCTCTCAGCTTCAGCTATGAGAACGAAAAGGCAATCGTGGTGTACGAGGTCAAGCCTCCCGCAAATCTAGCTCCAGGCCGGTACACAATCAAAGCCGCCGCCCGCGGCGCCGGCAAGCTGTTCGATGCGGGCCTCGAGATCATCGATTACCACCACATCCAAACACGCCACTTCTTGGAGCCCGCTGAGGCCCTGGTCAACGCCTTTGAGGCCGAGCTGCCGCCAGTAAAGGTGGGATACGTCATGGGAGTGGGGGATGAGGTGGCCAGGGCCACCGAAGAATTGGGAGCGGAGGTCGTGTATCTGAACGAAGAGGACCTCACGTCGGGGGATTTGTCGGAATTCGACGTGATTGTTACCGGGGTCCGAGCCTACCTGAACCGGGAAGATCTAATCGCGAACAACCGGCGCCTGCTGGACTATGTAGAAGCGGGAGGGCACCTGGTCGTGCAGTACAACAAGTATGAGTTCAATCGTACTCAGTATTCTCCCTACCCGGTCGAGATCGATCGGCCTCACGACCGCGTCACGGCCGAGGATTCATCGGTCATTCTGCTAAGCCCTGAACATCCAGTGTTTAATTGGCCAAATGAGATCTCAGATGAGGATTGGTCGGGGTGGGTCCAGGAGAGAGGATTATATTTCCTGGGCGAATGGGACGATCGTTATACACCCCTGCTGGAATTGCAGGATCCCTTCCCTGACAACAACGAGCCTAAGAGAGGCTCGCTTCTTGTCGCTTCTTATGGTGAAGGGACTTATATTTACACCGGCCTGGCGTTCTTCCGGCAGCTTCCTGCCGGCGTCCCCGGCGCTTATCGCTTGTGGGCCAATATTCTGTCGCTCGGCCAGCGGTGAGGCGAGGGAGGTGAGAGAGTGAGGGAGGGAGTGTGAGGTCTGCCTCTCTCACTCCCTCGCGTTCACTGTCACTATTTACCCGTTTTGCTATACTCTCGTTCGAACGTGCCGAATCTGCGGTTGATTTCCTCTTCGGCCTTCTCTTGGGAGTAACCGTATTTCTCCTGCAGTGCGCCGATCAGCTTATCTGCGTTTCCTTCGATGCGGGCAAGATCATCGTCGGTGAGTTTGCCCCACCAGTCCTTCATTTCTCCACGGGCCTGTTTCCATTTTCCTTTGATAATGTCCCTGTTCATTTAAAGAACCTCCTTGTATGAAATTGATTGCCTCTGGAACGAGGCAATCAACGGATATTGAGGCAATTGGCATGCCAGCCGCGAGGTGCCTGGGAGAGAGGTCACGGTAAGCCTGGAGTTCCCCTGGCGCTCCAGGGAAGCCGGGAAAAACTACCGGATCTAAATGGCTACCGAACGCTTTCGCGACTTGACAGCCTTTCAAACGCGACCTATTCTGATTTTAGGCATCTTTATGTAGTTTTAGAAAGGTTTTTAAAACGCCTATTTTGGTATCACACAAGGAGGAGAGGATGAAGAAGATTTCTAGCTGGTTACTGGTAGCGTTTCTGTGCACCGTCCCGGCTTGGGCCCAGGATAATGGTGACCCCGACGAGACCGGACTGGTGGCGGCCTTAGGAATTACGGATGTATCTGTGGACGGGAACACCATCAGCGGGCAGGTGACGGTGGAGAACCTCACCGAAGAAATGCTCGACGCCGATCTGCTGCTCACCGTTTTCAAGGTCAGTTTCGTGGAAGGCTTACCGGTGAGACTCCATCAGGTCGAAACGGAAAATCTGGGGTTGATCTGGCTTGATGCCGTGGACAGTTCAGAGACGGTTGAATTCAGCGTCGATGTGACTCAACCTGGGACGTCACTGATAAACCTGTTTCTGGGCGGCGATCCCCGCCCTGTCGAAGGCACTTTCCTGCTTCTGGCCACATATCCGGCCACAATCGGGGAGGATCATCGCATTCTACCCAGTGTTCCCGCCGCGACCGCCGCCGTCACCGTTGGCGATGACGGAGAATAGTTTTTCCTGAACACTGAGGGCGCATCCAGATTCAAAGGGCCGGATGCGCCCTTGCTTGCCTTAAGTCCTCTTTACGCCGCCCGAGAGCAAAGCTGCTTTGCCGCGCTCTCAAAGCCACCTCCTTCACCTCCTTCTTTTCCCGCCTCAAAGCCCCGTTTACCTGGATCTCCTGTGGTATACTAATCGCTCTGATCAGGAGGAACTATGTCCGAAAAAATCTACATCTTTGACACGACACTTCGGGATGGCGAGCAGTCGCCCGGCTGTTCTATGAACCTGGAAGAAAAGCTCAAGATGGCGCGCCAGCTCGAGCGCCTGAACGTCGATGTCATCGAAGCTGGATTTCCGATAGCCTCCGAGGGGGATTTCGAATCGGTGCAGGCCATTGCCGCTGAAGTTCGAAAGCCGACGATTGCCGCCCTGGCTCGCGCCAATCGAGCGGATATCGAGCGCGCCTGGGGAGCGATTCAGAAGGCCCATAAGCCCCGCATTCATACTTTTATCGCCACTTCGGATATTCACCTCGAGTTTAAGCTCAGAAAATCGCGAGCCGAGGTCCTGAAGCAAGCCGCCGAGGCGGTCAAAATCGCCCGCGACCTCTGCCAAGAGGTTGAGTTTTCTGCCGAGGACGCCACTCGCAGCCATGTCGATTATCTGGCCGAAGTTTTGGAAGCCGCAATTGAAAACGGCGCCACTGTCATCAATGTGCCGGACACGGTGGGCTACGCGATTCCTCAGGGCTATGGGCCTTTCATTAAGGAACTGATATCCAAGGTCGCCGGCAGGGATAAGGCTGTTTTTAGCTGTCATTGCCACAATGATCTGGGAGTGGCTGTCGCCAATTCCCTGATCGGGGTTGAAAACGGCTGCCGCCAGATCGAATGCACGATCAACGGTATCGGGGAACGGGCCGGAAATGCGTCCCTTGAGGAGGTGGTCATGGCCCTGCGCACGCGGCAAGACATTCTGCCCTATCACACGGACATCGTCACTGAGGAAATTTATCGATCCAGCCGGCTACTGACCAACCTGACGGGGATGTTCGTCCAGCCCAATAAGGCCATCGTGGGGAAAAACGCCTTTGCCCATGAGGCGGGCATCCATCAGGACGGTATGTTGAAGAATGCGCTGACCTACGAAATTATGACTCCGCAGTCGGTCGGGATCGTGAGCAGCTCGCTGGTGATGGGCAAGCACAGCGGAAGGCATGCGCTGCGCAAGAAGTTTGAAGAGTTGGGGTTTGATCTAAGCAAGGAAGAGTTGGATCGGGCGTACTTCTTTTTTACCAAACTGGCCGATCAAAAGAAGGAAATTTACGACGAGGATCTGATCACCATCATTCAGGACGGGATGAAGGTCATTCCCGATACCTTCCGGCTGAAATACGTGCATTCGGCCGGAGGCAACCAAGAGCTTTCCTCAGCCGTCGTGAAGCTGGAAAAGGGCGCCTCGACCTACGCTGAGTCGGCTTTTGGGGATGGTCCGGTGGATTCCTGTTATAAGGCCATCGACAAGATCACGGGAATGGGGGGCCGCCTGCTTGAGTATACGGTCAATTCCGTGACTCGCGGGAAAGACGCGCTGGGAGAGGTGTTTGTTCACGTTCAGTTGAACGGAAAGAATTACACGGGTAAAGCCGCCAGCGTGGATATTATCGACGCCAGCGCCCGTGCCTATCTGAACGCCGTCAATAAGGCGATTTACGAAAAACAGCGCCAGGCCGAGAAGACAGAAGCGGCGTCAGCGTGAAAAGAAGTGAATAGTGAAAAGTGAAAAGTGAATAGTGAAAGAGATATTGCTTGCCGTTTTGACTATTCACTTTTAACTTTATGTCACTATTCACTTTTAACTGTATGCCCAAGACATTATTTGAAAAAATCTGGAACAGCCATGTCGTTCATCAGGAAGAGGGGAAACCCGCCATCCTGTATATCGATGCTCATCTGGTCCATGAAGTAACTTCGCCGCAGGCTTTTGAGGGTTTGCGCTTGTCGGGCCGCAGAGTCCGGCGACCGGAACTCACTTACGCCACCATGGACCACAACGTCCCCACCTGGAGCCGCTCGCTTCCCATCAGCGATCCTATTTCAAAGAAGCAGATTGATACTCTTCAGGCAAATTGCCAGGAGTTTGGTGTGCCCCTTTATGGACTCGACAGCCCTGACCAAGGCATTGTCCACGTGATCGGTCCGGAAATGGGCATTACCCAACCGGGAATGACGATTGTCTGCGGGGACAGTCACACCTCCACCCACGGAGCCTTCGGCGCCCTGGCTTTTGGCATCGGTACCAGCGAAGTGGAACACGTCCTGGCCACTCAGTGTCTGCTCCAGTCCAGGCCTAAGACTTTTCGCATCCGCGTGGAAGGGCAGCTTCCTCCCGGAGTTACGGCCAAAGACATCATTTTGTATATCATCCGCAAGATAGGGACTGATGGAGCAACCGGTTGTGTCGTCGAGTACGCGGGCGAGGCGATTCGCGCCCTCAGCATGGAGGAGCGGATGACGGTCTGCAATATGTCCATCGAGGCCGGGGCGCGAGCCGGGATGATCACTCCCGACGATACGACTTATCGGTATATCGAGGGTCGGGCTAAGGCTCCCCAGGGCAAGGCCTTTGAAGAGGCCGTTGCCTACTGGCAGAGCTTACCCACGGACCCGGATGCCTCATTCGACCGCGAGATCGAGCTGGATGTCGCCGCTCTGGCTCCTCAGGTGAGTTGGGGAACCAGTCCCGGAATGGTGACGGACGTGACCGGAGTTGTTCCCGATCCCGAAAAATTCGCGGACGAGAATTCACGCAAGGCCGCTCGCCGGGCGCTCGAGTACATGGGACTTCAGCCCGGCATTCCAATTCAGGAGCTGAAGCTTGATCGAATTTTTATCGGTTCGTGCACCAACTCCAGAATAGAGGATCTGAGGCTGGCAGCCTGCGTGGTGAAGGGGAGAAAGGTGGCCTCGTCCGTCCAAGCCATGGTGGTCCCCGGCTCGCAGCGGGTGAAGAAAAGAGCCGAAGAAGAGGGTTTGGATCGCATTTTCAAGGACGCCGGCTTCGACTGGAGGGAATCGGGCTGCAGCATGTGTCTGGGGATGAACCCGGACATTCTCAAGCCCGGCGAGAGATGCGCCTCCACTTCCAACCGCAATTTTGAAGGCCGGCAGGGACGGGGAGGGCGCACCCATCTGGTCAGCCCCACCATGGCCGCCGCCGCTGCCATAGCCGGACGTTTTGTGGATATCCGGGAATGGGATTGAGGAGTTCAAATCGTGACGCCATTCATCAAGCATAGCGGCAGGGCGGCCCTACTCGACCGTGTCAACGTAGACACCGACCAGATCATCCCCAAGCAATTCCTGAAGCGCATCGAAAGGACCGGATTCGGCGAATTTCTTTTTTACGACTGGAGATTCCGGGAGGACGGCTCGCTGGATCCCGACTTCGAGCTGAATCAGCCCCGCTACAAGGGGGCTTCCATCCTGGTGGCGCGGTCGAATTTTGGCTGCGGATCCTCTCGCGAGCATGCGCCCTGGGCTCTTTCCGATTTTGGCTTCCGCTCGATCATTGCACCTTCCTTTGCCGATATCTTTTACAACAACTGCTTCAAGAACGGCATGCTGCCCATCCGGCTCTCGGAGGAACAGGTGGAGCAATTGTTTCAGCGCTGCGCATCCCAACCCGGATACAGCCTGAGCATTGACCTGGAGTCGCAGAAGATCAGCGACGGCTCCGGCCTTGAGTTCTCTTTCGAAGTGGATCCCTTCCGCCGCGAATGCCTGCTCAAGGGGCTGGACGATATCGGGATGACCCTGGAATATGAAGACCACATCAGGACCTTTGAAGCGCGCCGGGCGGCGGACCGGGCTTTGTAGTCTCACCTATGCCTGCCAAGACTAAATCAGCCACGGATTTCACGGATGGGCGCAGATTCCTAATCAGGGAAATCGGTGCAATCCGTGGCTGATTTCATTTAGACGCCATAAACTCGCCGGTCTCGAAGAGCTGCTCGACCGGCGCCACGCGGATATTGTCTTCCGGAATATCCAGCGGGTAGGCGCTCCAGACGGCGTCCCGAAGCAGCATGTCGAGCTGGTCTTCTGAGAGCCTATATATCGTTCCTCCTTCGGTCTCCTCGAGCTGAATTCGGTACTCCTCCCGTGTCTTGCCCGTGGCAAGACCACCCTGCGCTATCTCCTGAGCCAGGCGGCCGGCGTGGCCGCGGCTTGTGACCACGAGGTATTTGATGTCCTGCACTTGCAGGTACTTGCGAAGAGCTTCGTTGACCTGCTCGCTGGTAACCGCGTCGATCTTGTCCAGGTAGCGGTCGAGATAACCGTCGCCGGCCATCCCGTAATAGGCATCGTCCAGTCGGGCATTCAAGAGTCGGGGGACCGTCTCGGCCAGATTGAGATAGAGCACTTTGGCCTTGTTCTTGGCGTCCACCACCTGCTCCGCGCTCATGCCCGTCCGGATGAAGTTTTCCAATTCATAGGTCAGCGCTTTGATTAAGTGGTGGGTGTACTGATCAGCTACCGGCCGGAGCCAGATGCTGAAGTATTGATAACGCCGCGGCGTGTTAAAGGGAGGGAACAGTAAGAAGGGACGTCCGGCGAAATGCTCGATGTAAGAGTAGTTGCCGTAGTTGTAGCCTCGGGTGTGGCGGATTTCCTGATAAAGCACCCCAAAGCTGTCCCGGTGCGTGCCCAAGAAGACGTTGGCGATGTAAAGCGGCCAATAGTCCGGGTCGGTGCGAGTGATCGGAATCGGAAAGGCGGCGTGAATGCCCGTGGATTCCAGATTGGGGACGGAGACGATGACCAGGTGCCGGCCGGTGATTTCGGGAGGGGGGGCCGCTTCCTGACGGGGGCGGCTCTGTTCATTTCCGATCTCATCGGCGCCAGACGACCCCACGTCAGCCAGCGCACTGGTAATTTTTCGCCGCAACTTGGGGTCTTCCTTGCTGAGCCCGATGATCAAGTTGTCAGACCTGTAGTGCTCGGCGTAAAAGGTCAGCAGGTCCTGGCGAGTGATCTGCTTCAGTCCTTGAACACTTCCTTCCGAAAGATGTGCGTAGGAGACGCCGTCAAAGACATAATGGTCGATGGCCTCCAGTCCCAGGCTTTCGATGTTTTCGTAGCGCAAGGCGGAGATCTCTTCCAGGGTTTCATTGCGCAGACGCTCCAGCTCCTCAGCCTGGAAGAACGGTTGGGTGAACAGCGGCTGCAATACGGTATTCAGGTACTGATCCAGAACATCTTCCGGAACAGACATGTAAAACGTGGTCACCTCTTTGGCCACACGGGCCGAAGGACTGGCGCCGCTGCCCCAGGGGCGGGTGATGAGAGCCAGTTCCTCTTTAGTCGTCAGATTATCGGGATCCCCAAAGCTGCCTTCGAGCAGGGTTTCGGCTGTCAGGTGGGCCAAGCCTTCATGGCCCGCTGGATCGTCGATTGAACCGCTCTTAACCATGATGGAAATGCCCACCATGGGCGAAGGGCTGGAGATGGTCACGATTTCCGGCCGGCCTTCGGCATCCTGGCCAGACGCCTGGAAAAGAAGCATACAGCCAATCGCGCACAGGAGGAGAAATGTACCGGTGCCCTCAAGTTTGAGCAGCTTATTCATTGCGTGCACCCTCCGTTCCCGCGCCGGCCGGCGCCATGGTAACGATCACGCGTCTATCCTCGGTGAAGTAATTTTTTGCAAAGGTCTCGACATGGGCAGGCGTTACGGATTCGATGCCGGCGATGAGCGTATCGAATACCCGGGGATTGCGATTAAAGCGATAAAGGAGCGCAAAAATCTCGGCAATGTTGGAAGGGCTGTTCAGGGCGGCCAGCAGATCGTAGCGGTACTTGCGCTTCAGTTCTTCCAGTGTCTTTTCGGCGTTCGGTATCTGAGAAAAGCGACTCAAGTCGTGAAAAGAGGCGTTGATGTCGGAGATCACATCATTGAGGTAATCCTCACCCTTTTCATCGTATTGGTCTTTGAATAAAGTTGCCGCCACTTCCAGCAGCCGCGGAGCGAAGCTTTCATAGTGGACGGAATAGAGCGAGAGCGCGCTGGCCGTCTTCTTTTCGTAGCGCAGCTTCTGAAAAAGCGGCGCCGTCTCGCCCGCCAGCAGTTCAGGCAGCAGCTCGGCCACGCCGCTTTCACGGGAGGACGGATCGAAGGCGGGCATTCGATAGGAGTAGCTGATCCGAGGCGGAACATCCGCCGCCCAGGCCACGTGCTCTTTCTTGGGTCCTCCCACCGGGCCGGGCTCGGGAATCGCAGCCAGGTCGGCCGGCTTCCAATCGCCATACAGTTCTTGCGCCAGAGCAAAGATCTGTTCGGCTTCGACATCGCCCGTAACCACCAGGACGATGTTATTGGGCCGATAGTAAGTCTGATAAAATTCGAGGGCGGCCTGATACTCATTGGGCATATCTTCCACGTCCTCCAGGTAACCGATAGTGCTGTGTCCGTAAGAGTGGTCAGGGAAGAGGAGAGCCAGCAGTCTTTCGTCCATCTGCAAACCTGGATCGGAGGCAATACGGCGATACTCTCCCAGCACGGCCCCGGCTTCAGTCTTGAAGATGTCTTCGGTAAAGCTGAGGTTTTTAAAGCGGTCGGCCTCCAGTTGGGCCAGGCCGGGCCGGTTGCCTTCAGGTTTAAGGTTGGAGGCGAAAGTCAGAGGGTGGTAGTAAGTCACGTCAAAGAAAGTCCAGGCATTATTGAAAGCCCCCATTTCCTGGATGGCCTCATCGTAGCCGTTGGGCATCCCCTTCCAGCGGTGGCGGAAGAGAATGTGCTCGAACAGATGAGCCAGGCCGGTTTTCCCCTTTTCGATTTCATTTCGCGCGCCGGCCATTACCAGCGTGTTATAGGAGAGTACATCCTTGAATTCAGGCGTTTCGATGACCAGGACGTCCATCCCGTTTTCCAGCGTCTTCTTTTGCACCGCATAGGGAAAAAACTGACCGTAGCAAAGGGTCATGGCGCCCAGAAAAAAGACGAAGATGGGAAACAGATTGTGCTTTTTCATGTCCGGTCCGATCCTTAGTTCTTTCTTTCGCCAGTATATCCAGCTATTCAGGTTCTTTGTAGAAACGAATTTCAGGGATAGGATCAGCCTTCCGGAATTCGGCGCATCGGTTAGACGCTCGGCGCGTCCAGCGCTTTGGGCTGCTCAGAGCGGGCGCTGGCGTGCCAGGTGCGCTTGAGCCAGCGGGCCAGGTCGTCCACGAGGGTGTAGTAAGTGGGGAGGACAATCAGGGTCAGAATCGTGGAGGCCAGCAGTCCGCCCATAATGGTGCGGGCCATGGGGAAGTAGCGCATGTCGAGCATGCTGCTGTCGCTGAAGGCCAAGGGCATGAGGCCCACGATGGTCGTTCCTGCTGTCATGACAATCGGGCGCAGGCGCTCGCGGCAGCCCATCAGGACCGCTTCCGACCGGCGCATGCCTTTGCGGCGCAAGTTGCCGATGTGATCGATCAGGACGATGCCGTTGTTGACCACGATTCCGATCAGCACCAGGATGCCGATCTTGGCCATCAGGTTAAATGGCGTACCGGTCACATACAGGAATCCGGCGATGCCGACCAGTGAGAAGGGGAGCGACAACATGATGGCGAAGGGTTGCGCCAGGGACTCAAATAAAGAGGCCATGACGAAGTAGACCATGAAGAGCGCCATCAGGATGTTAAAGACGAAATCCATATCCTCCCCTTGCTGGCGGGTCGTCCAGAACCCATAACTCCATCCATAGTCCTGAGGGTAATCCAACCCGTCCATGACTTCACTGACGTGCTTCATTCCCTCATCTCGCTTCTCGCCATTAAAGACAGCCCAGAGTTGGGTATAGGTGCGGCGGTCTTCGCGCTCCAGTTCTCCGGCGATTTTCTGAACTTCCAGATCCGCTACCTGAGTCAACAGGATCTCCTGACCATCCTGGTTGCGCCCCACGATGACCGACTCCAAGTCTTCCATGCCGTCGCGGTCCTCCGGAGCCAGCCATACAAAAATGTCCACTTCTCCTTCCGGAGTGCGGTAGCCCCTCACCTGCCTTCCGCGCAAGGCGATAGCCAGGACATCGGAGACCGACTGGGCCGAGACGCCATATCTGCGGGCCAGGTCCGGATGAATACGAATCTGAACTTCCTCCTGGGCACGGTCGAGAGCGGTATAAACCTCGTCGAAATCAGGCCGGGCAAGCAAGCGCCGTCGGGCTTCATTGGCCAGCTCCTGGAGGGTCTGGGGATCATCGCCGTAGAGACTTGCGCTGATCCAGTTCCGGCCGCGACCGCCTTCATTACCCACCCGGATTTCGGCTCCCGGTAGAACAGGCAGTCCTTCCGAGATCTGCTTGCGGATCCCTTCCAATTCTTCCAGGGTGATTCTCTCTTTGTCGAAGTAAAGCTCCGTACCGGCATTATCGTTCCCGTAGCGGCTGAACACGTCGGTGATCTTGAAGCGCTCCTTGTTAGCCAGGAGGAATTCTTCGACGGGCGTCACATAATCCTGCTCGATTTTGGCATAGTGAAAATTCTCTGAAAACTCGTACTGAACCTGCACCTGGCCAAGCTCGTTGGCATCGGGGGAGTTATCAGGTATCTTGTTCATCAGGAGCCACCCGGAACCGGCAACCAGTGCAGGAATCAGGATGAGTCCGACCAGGAACCGGTGGCGCAGAGGCCAGGCAACACTTCTCAGATACAGATCGGTGACTGGTCCGGAACGTTTCGCTGCCGGCCGGGCCACAGCCAGCATGAGCCGTTCGAAGCGAGTGCGCCTGTCCACGTTCATGTGCAGCCAGCGCGCCATGGCGAGTGGAATCAGAGTCAGCGAAATAAACAGGGAAGCCAGCAAAGCGAAGATCAGGGCAATTCCTGTATGACTCAACCACACCGAGAAGTCCGACTTTTCTCCGAAGATCAGAGGCACAAAGATAATGATCGAAGTCAATGTCGCCGCAATGACAGCCGTATGAACTTCGCCGGTGCCCACACGAGCGGCAGTGAGACGATCCATTCCCTTCTCCAGCTTCTGATAAATGGATTCGAGCACTACGATGGCACAGTCCACCAGCATGCCGGTGGCCAACATCAGCCCCAGCATCGTGAGGACATTCAGGGTATTGCCGGCGGCGTAAAGAAAGCCGACCGCTGCGATGATGGAAAAGGGAATGGACAGGGCGATGACCAGCGTGGCACCGAATCGGCGGACAAATAGAAGCAGAACGAGACCCGCCAGTACAGCGCCGATGGCGCCGGAAGTGAGCAGACCCGTCAGGGATTTGGTGATTTCCTCACCCGCGTTGCGCCAGGGCAGGAGCTCTATACCCTCGAGGCTGGGATCCTGATCCAGGTCCTCGATCTTGGCCAGGACTTGGTTGACGGTCTCCACCGTGTTGGCTTCCGAAGTCTTGCGAATGGAAAAACCAACCGCGTACTCGCCATTGAGGTGCTGGCCGAAATTCACGTTTGGGTTGTCGTATTCGATATCCGCAATATCGCTCAGGACCAGCCCGCGATCATTAACTGGATATTTCTTGATCTCTTCAACTGAGCCCACGCTCCCACGGCTGATGGCGGCATATTGAAGACCCCCGTCAATCAGGCGCCCCAGAGAGTAGTTCAGGTTGGCCGCATCCAGGCGCCGGAAAAGGTCAGCCACGTCAATCCGGTAGCGGTTCAGTGCGTCCAGTCTCAAGTAGATGTCGATTTCTTTAGCCCGCGCGCCCCAGATCTCGACTTCAGCTACTCCTGGAATCTGCTCCAGGGGCTTCTTGATCTTCAGATCCAGAAAATCGGCAGCCGTGCGCAAGTCACGGCCGGAAGCGATCCGGCCCATGATGATGGGAATATCTTCCGTTTCCCAGTTTTGGATTCGAATCTGCTCAACGTCGTCGGGAAGATCGCCGCGGATCTGTTCCACCTTTTCGCGGATCTCCGCCCGGATGATGTCCATATCCGTATCCCAGTCGAAGAAAAGCGCAACATAGGTAAAATCGCTGCGCGAATTGGAACTCATCCGCTGAACCCCGGGCACCGTACTCAGGACTTCTTCCAGGGGTTTGGTTATAGTCTCCTGAACCTGGCCAGGCGTGGCGTTTCGGTAGGGTACCTGAACGACAATGTAGGGCTGCTGCACATTGGGGAACAATACCAGCGGAATCTTCCACATCGAGATCAGCCCCATGATCATGATGGAGATGAAAATCATGCAGATGGTGACGGGGTAGCGGATGGAGAAATCCGACAGGCCGTGTTTCTCTTCAGGCTGATTCATTGGCTGCTCCCCCGGGCCTTAACGCTGGTTCGCTTTGAATGCCGGCGACCGGCGACTTGGAGTCTGCGGCAACGTAAACCTTGCGATCGATCAACTCGTAGACGATGGGAATAAAGACCAGCGTCAACAGGGTTGAAAATGCAAGTCCGCCCATCACAGTAATAGCCATTGGGGACCGCACTTCCGCTCCTTCGCCCCAACCGAGCGCCATGGGAAAGAGTCCCAGCAATGTAGTGAGCGTTGTCATGACGATGGGCCGAAGCCGGACCTGTCCGGCTTCGATAAGCGCCTCCCGCCTGGAGAAGCCCTGCTCCCGAAGCTGGTTCGTGTAGTCGATCAGTACGATGGCGTTGTTCACAACGATACCGGCCAGAATGATTACACCCAAAAAGACCAGCACGCTGATTTCCGTACCCGTCAGAAATAGAGACAACAGGACTCCGATCATAGCCAGCGGTACGCTGAACATGATGATAAACGGATGGATCAATGACTCGAACTGCGAAGCCATGACCAGATAAACCAGGAAGATTGCCAGGCCGAGGGCAAAGAGCAAGCTCCAATAGGCGCGCTCCAACTCCTCGTTTTGACCGCCCAGAGCGACGACAGAATTGACGGGCAGCTGGGCGCGAAGTTCCTGCAGTTCAGCTCGAATGTCGCTTGAGACACTGCTCAGATCACGTCCCGTAAGATTTGCCGAAACCAGAGCGGCGCGTTGTGAACGGATGCGGCGGACTTCCGTGGGACCACGGGCTACGGAAATATCGGCCACGGCGCCGAGAAGGATGGGAATACCCCGGTTCAGGTTTTGAGACTGGTTCTGATTTCCTGAGTTGTTTTGCAACTCCTGGGCCTGAACGGATCCAGCCAAAGTTTCTGATCTGGAGGAGTCATCTTCTCCCGAACGTCGATTCTCGGTCCCGGCATTCTGCTGCCGGCCGCGGTTGTTGAGGTCCTGCTGATTAATCACCAGGTTTTGAAGGTCGCTGATGGTACTGCGGTCCGACTCACCGGCCCGCACCAGAATATCGATCTGTTTGTCGTCCTCGTGAAAACGCGAAGCCACTTCCCCGCGGATTTTGTTGCGCAGAATAGTGGCGATTTGGCTTTCATCAAGTCCAAGCCGAGCCAGCCGCTCACGATCGAGCCGCACCTGAACTTCCGGAGCGCCCAGCCTGGTCGTGGTCTGGATGTCAGTCAGACCGTCAATTTGGGCCAGGCGGGCCGCCACAGCCTCGGCTGCGCTGCGCTGGTCTTGGATGTCATAGGCGTAAATTTCGACCTCGACAGGAGTCTTAAAGCTGAAGAGAGTGGGGCGGCTGAAAGTATAGGTGAGCTCAGGATATCGGCGCAGCGCCTCTCTAAGCTCGGTGATCGCGACCTGCTCGGCCTCTTTATCCCGGCTGTCCTTCATGAGAACGTAGATTTGCCCGATATGTTCCTGCAGGGCGCTGCTGGCGAACTGGTTCTCGTTGCTTCCACCGATGCTGGAGTAAACCGTCTCCACTTCCGGCAGACCGGTAAGATTACTTTCCAAGTCTCGGATGAGCCGGTCAGTGTGTTCGATCGGAGTACCTTCAGGCAGTTTGATTTCAAAGGAAAACTCGCCCTGAGCCAGAGACGGAATCAGTTCGGCCCCCAGGTTCCGATAGGCGATAGCCGAAAGCAGCAGCAGGGACAGCGTGATAGCGAACACTTCAGCCTTGCTGGCCAGCGACCACCTGAGCAGTCGAACATAACCGTTTTGCAGCTTCTCAAATCCGGAGGAAAAACAGTTAAGGCCGGGGCTGATGGCCTTCAGAATTCCTCGGCCGATGGCGGCTGTCAGCCGGCGCAAATCATTGAGGATCACCTGGACGAGATCGACAAAGACGAATCGTCCGACCGCTCGGGTTGCTCGGGTGGAGGAACGGGAAGCCTGCTGCAATAGACGAAAAACTTTGTTCTGGCTCAGTTCGCGAGGAGCGGCCGGCGAGGATTCTGCCCGATTCTCGACAGGGGGCCTGATCCGCATGGCCAAGGCCATGGGGACAATGGTCAGCGCTACCAATAGAGAAGCTAAGAGCGAGTAAGTGATGGCCAGCGCCTGGTCCTTAAAGAGCTGGCCGGCCACGCCTTCGACAAACACCAGAGGGACAAAAACCGCCACGGTCGTTAGGGTGGAGGCGGTAATGGCTCGTCCCACCTCTGTAGCGCCCCGATACACCGCCTGGGCCGGATCACTTCCGGCCTTACGGTGGCGGTGGACGGCCTCGAGGACTACGATCGAGTTATCCACCAGCATTCCCACTCCCAGGGCCACTCCTCCCAGAGACATGATGTTCAAGCTGATGTCGGTCTGATACATCAAGGCAAAGGTGGCCATGATGGAAACAGGAATGGAGAGTCCGATGATGATCGTGCTGCGCAGGTCACGCAGGAAGAGAAACAGGACAATCGTGGCCAGCAATCCGCCCACAACGGCCGCGCTCAGGACGTTATCCACAGCCTCATTGATAAACTCGGCCTGGTCGGAAACGACTGCATACTGGACGCCCTGGGGGAAAGTCTTGCTGTCGGTGAGGCCTTTCAGTCTGGCGCGAACAGCTTCCGAGACAGTGACGGTGTTGGCGTCCCCTTCCTTGTAGATGGCTAATTCGACGCTTTCTTTTCCGTTGAAGCGGGCGATGATGTCGCGGTCTCTGACGCCGCGCCATACCTGGGCGACATCGCCCAGTACAACCTTTCGGCCATCCTGGTCACGGATGATGATGCGCTGGATTTCCTCTACGGACTGAAACTCATTGAGCATGCGCACCAGGTAGTTGGCGTCCAGATCGTAAAGGCTTCCACTGGCCCGATTGAGATTGGACTGGTCGATAACCCATGTGACTTCGGTTATAGAAATGCCCAGGTCCGCCAGTCGCTTTTCATCGATCTCAATGCGAATCTGTTCTTCCCGCCCGCCCACCACCTTCACGGCTGCCACTCCCTCGGTGGACTCCAGGCTTTTCTTCACTTCTTTATCGGCTACATAACGCAGCCGGGTGAGACTGAGGTCGCCGTAAAGCTGGAGCCTCATAATGGGGTCATAAGAAGGATCAAAGCGCAGAATGACGGGCTTTTCGACATCGCGTGGCAACTCGATCAGGT
This sequence comes from Acidobacteriota bacterium, assembly GCA_050747825.1. GTDB lineage: Bacteria > Acidobacteriota > UBA6911 > RPQK01 > JBOGJG01 > JBOGJG01. Next base: position 52,651 of record JBOGJG010000430.1, read on the forward strand.
CCAGCTTCTCCCGTACGTCCATACTGGCGAAGTCCATATTGGTGTCCCAGGCAAACTCCAGGACAACCTGAGACTCTCCCGGACGGGAAATCGAGCTCAGGCGCGTCATCCCGCCCACGACACCGACGACTTCCTCAATGGGACGCGTGACCAGAGACTCGACTTCTTCGGGCGCGGCATCCTCGAAATCTGTCTGGATGGTCAGCGAGGGATACGAGATATCAGGCAGAAGATTGAGCGCCAGCCGATCCAAAGAGATGGCGCCGAAAAGAATCACCGCCACCACAAACATGGAGACGGTTACAGGACGCTGGATGGCAAACTTGGTGATGTTCATGTTTTTTGGTGGTGGGGTTAAGATTCGATCACCCGAATCTTCGATCCTTCTTTCAAAGCCCCCTGACCGGCGACCACGACCTGTTCTCCGACCGAAAGCCCGCCCCGCACTTCGACTTCGCTCTCGCTTTCATAACCGAGGGTGATCTGCCGGCGGTAAGCCGTGTCTCCGTCAACGACGAAAATGAAATTCTGATCGTCCTCCTCGAGAAGCGCACGCTTTGGAATCAAAATCGTGTTTTGGCGGGCATCGGTTTCAATTTGAACCCGAACAAAGGCTCCCGGCTTGAAAGTCCGGTCGGTGGGGACGAGTTCGACGGTCACTTTGACCGTGCCTGTGGAATCATCAACCACCGGACTGATCCGGGCCACCCTGCCCTTCGCGGCCCTGGCTCCGTCCGCTCCCAGACTGACTATGGCTTTTTGTCCGGGATGAATGAGGCGGGCGGCCAGCTCCGAAAGGTGCGCATCCGCGTAAAGCGGTGAAAAAGCGCCCAGTCGGAACAGCGAATCCAGATTGCGGATGGTTTGGCCGATTTCAACCGTGCGCTGCGTGATGTAACCGCTGAACGGGGCCAGGACCCGGCTGTGCGAGATCTGGAGCTTTACCCGCTCGATCTCCGCCAGCAGCTCCTGCACACGATGGTTCAGCTCGCTGACCTCCGAAACGGCCATACGCCGGTCATACTGCAATTCGTCAATGCGGTAGCGATAGATAGCAACTTCCTGCTCGCTCACCAGTTTCTCGGCGAAAGCCTTCTCCTGGCGTCTCAGTTCCGCCTGGGTATTCTCGATCTGAAGGGCCGCCTTCTGCTCCTGTATCTTCGACTGCTCGAGTTGCAGTTGGGCCTGTGAGAGCTGCTGCTCAGCCAGTTTTTGCTGAATTTCCAGATCGGCAGTGTCCAGGATTGAAAGCACCTGCCCCTGCTCTACAAAATCCCCCTCTTCCACCAGGACCCGCTGGATGATGCCTTCGGCTTGCGTCGCCACTTCGACGCTCCTCAGGGGACGCAGATTTGAGGTTGAAGTCAGATAGGACGAAATAGACCCCTCCTCGGCCCTATGCAGCTCGACCGCAACGGCGGGATTTTCTTCCTGGGCAGGCTCTTGGGAATCAGCCTGTGCAGTGGTATTTCCATCAAAGTAGTAACGGTCGGCCAGATACCAGCCTCCGGCCAGCAGCGCCACTACCAACAAGAATCCGTAAACTTTTGCTCGAATTGACATAATTTAGTAGCTCCAGCTTTCGCCAGTTAGATACGTGGGATGAGATAAAAAGGTTCCGAAGAAAAACCTGATATGTACACCCCAAATATTAGACTCCGGGAGATGGCGAAAAGTTTGATTAATTATTAACAAATTAATTTGGGCTAGAGAAGTAATTCCATCAGCACGGGATCGGGCATCAGGGCAGGGAATCGGTCGAAGAGTTGAAGGCGCCGGCATGGAACAAATCCGTGTTTCTCGAAAAGCCTTTGTGAGTTGGAGTTGGCGATCAGTTGGATTTTTCTGCATCTGAACCGGCGCGCCACACGAATTTGTCCGCGGACCAGCGTGGCGCCTACTCCTTTTCTGCGGAACACCGGATTGACAGTCAATCCGATCAGGAAGAAATATTTCGCGCGCGGGACGTGGTCGGGCGGAAACTGCTCGTCAAAATCGATTCCGGTGGCGTCCTGGTCGGAGAGCAGCCCGCAGCAAAAGCCGGCCACCTGTGGAGGTTGAGCCATGGCCAATTGAAAGGCCTGAGGAAAGATGAGAAAGCGCTGGCGAAGCTCCTGATAGCTGGTCGCCATTTCGCGCCAAACACGTTTTTCCAACTGGCTGACCTTCGCCAGGTCCTCCAGCCGAGCGTGGCGGAAGCGGCAGTCTTCGAGATTAAACATGTTTTCATTCGCAGGATTCATGTACTTCGTTGGCCGGATTGAATTCCCGCCTGCCTGAATCATCCTATAATGGGTAGAGTGGCGGACAAAGAAGAATCTCTTTTGATCGATCGGCCCGAGGAACTGGTTTATCGGAGTTGCTATGCCCCGGTAGACCTGCGCCAGATGTTGCAAGGCGCGGAGAGCAGATCGAAAATCAGACGCCTGCCTGTCTCCCAGATCTTCTTCGGACTGAAAGAGCTGGACGAAGGCGAGATCCAGCAGTTGCTTCCGCACCTCACCGAGGATCAGTGGACCGGCATCCTCGATCTCGATTTGTGGGAGCGCGACAGCATGAACGTAGGCAAGTTCATGTATTGGCAAAGGCATATCCTGCAGGCGCAGGACGCCGTGGCCAGAAAGCTGCTGCGGTCCACAGACCCGGAGATGTGGGAACTCACCTTTAAAAAGCAACTGAAAGTGTATGCCCGGGTTGAAGACGAACACAAGGCAGACTCAGGGGAAAATCAGGAGTGGCTGGAGACGCCCGATAGGAATTACCTGATTGTCCTGCCCCGAAACCCTGAGGCGGCCCGCCTCCTAAGGTCAATCATACTCCGGCTGTATTCATTGGAATCGGGATGGGCGGCCATCCTGCTCGAATCCAGCCGCTTTCGAACTTCAGCCGATATAGAGGAAGCAGCCTACCGCATCCGCACCAGCCGCATCGAAGATCTGGGATTTCTCGACTATTTCGAGGCGATCGATATCTATCAGCCGGTGCTCGTGAAGGAAAGACTGCCCGAGAAACACTGGGAAAGGCCCATGGAGATGAACTTCCTCCCGGCGCGGCTCCCCGGCCGGCAGGCGCGCCCCTTCCTCATCTTTCAGGCTTTTGCCAATCTGACTCGCGCCCAGGAGATCCAAAGCCTGGTGGAAGAGCTGTTCTACGTTTGCAACAAGCTCCTGTCGGCCGATCGGATCTCTCCCGATGTCCCCTCTCGAATCAAGAGGACCATTCGAAAAGCCATCACGGGAATCAACCTGGGACTCGACAGTTGGTCCGGCGCAGACCCGGGAAAGGCGACGGAAGGAGTCCAGCGCTACTATCTGCAGTCATTTTTCCAAATCGGATATGCGCTGCTGATGGACCTCCAGAGGGAGGCTTTGCAGGTCCTGTCACAACACCCCCCCGAAGCCGGATCATTTCAGGAAGCCGTCCTGAAAGGACTGGCAGCCCGCTACCCACGCCTGGCCGTGCAAACCAAAAGTAAAGGCATCCGCAGGCGTTTCATCCGTAATCGGGCCGATTTCGACAAAGCCAAAAAATATCTCTGAATGGTTTGCACTGGCGTATACTGGCGCCGATGATCGTGCGTCCCCTGTGGGGAGGAGAGTTCTATGTCGTCTTTAAATACTCGTGCTAGTGCTTCGTAACATAAATAAGTGCGCTATCGTCGCGAGCCGGGTACCCTATGGGTGCGGTCTGATGGCGAGGCGCGACGAGGGAGCATATCGGGAATATGGGACCGAGGAGCAACAAAGCCAG
>JBOGJG010000431.1:0-7855 GCA_050747825.1 Acidobacteriota bacterium
TCGTGTATACTTTCGCAGATGAGCTGTTAACCCACGGGGTGCGCGTAATGAATATACGGATTTTGTTTTTCTTATCCCTGATTGCTCTTTTTTCCCCCCTCCTGCCAGCCGCCGTTGCGCAAGAGAACAAGGAGCAGGCCGAGGCGCTGCGACAGGAGGAGCAGGAAGACTACTACCAGAAATGGCTGAAGGAAGATATCGTCTATATCGTCTCTCCCGAAGAAAAAGCGGTGTTCCAGAAGCTCACCACTGCCGAGGAGAAAGAACAATTCATCGAGCAGTTTTGGTATCGGCGCGATCCGGACATGTTAACTACGGCCAATGAATTCAAAGAAGAACACTATCGGCGAATCGCTTTCGCCAACGAGCGCTATGCCAGTGGAAAGCCGGGTTGGATGACCGATCGGGGTCGGATTTACATCATCCATGGGGAACCGGCCGAAATTGAATCCCACCCTTCAGGCGGCGCCTACCAGCGGCCCATGCACGAAGGCGGAGGCTCAACTTCCACCTACCCCTTTGAAATTTGGCGGTACCGTTATATCGAAGGAATCGGCCAAGACATCGAACTGGAGTTCGTAGACCCCTCTTTCTCCGGCGAATACCGTCTGGCTCTGCACGCTTGGGAAAAAGATGCTCTGTTGCACGTCCCCGGCGCCGGCCTGACGATGGCTGAAGAGATGGGACTGGCCGAAAAGAAGGATCGTCCTTATTTCTCGCCCGGAATGCGGGACTACCCATTCATGTACCAGCGCGCCAAGGATAATCCTTTCCAGCGCTATGAGACCTATTCCATGGTACAGCGGCCGACCGAGCTCAAGTACCGGGACCTCAGGGAAATCGTCGATATCAATATTTCCTACAATAACCTGCCTTTTAAAATGCGGCAGGACCATTTCAAGCTCAATGACCGGCAGATCCTGGTTCCACTGACCATCGAACTCTACAACAAGGATTTGACCTTTAAAGAAGAAAACGGAGTCCACACGGCCAAGATGGCCATTTACGGAATCGTTACCAGTATCACCAACCGTGTGATCACGGAGTTCGAGGACGACGTGATCACCTCTTATCAGCCCCGCTACCTGCAGCAGGGGCTGCTGGCGCGCTCCATGTACCAGAAAGTCCTGCCCCTCGACAATAAGATGAGATACAAGCTGGACCTGGTAATCAAAGATCTCAACAGCGGCCATGTCGGAGTCAAGAGCGTGGCCATTATCCCGCCTGCCTATAACGAGGAAAAATTCACCATCAGCTCTATCGTGCTCTCGGACTCCATCCGCCAGCTCGAGCAGATCCCTCAGGTCGAGGAGATGTTCGTCCTCGGGGACGTCAAGGTCCGTCCCAACCTCAGCAAGACCTTTGCAGCTCAGAGTCCCCTGGCAGTTTATCTGCAGCTTTACAATACGGGCATCGATCAGACGACTTTGACTCCATCGCTCTCGGTTACGTACAAGGTTCTCGATCAGAATGACCAGACGGTTCTTGAGGTGATGGATGAGAGCGGCGAATCCATTCAGTTCTTTTCCGGCCAGCGCGTGGTGCTGATCAAGGACCTGCCGGTGCAGCAGCTTCAGCCCGGTTCCTACAGGCTTCAGGTCGAAGTCCGCGACCGGATCAAGAACGAGGTTGTGAGCAGCAAAGACTCCTTTGAGCTGCAGCCGGCGCCGCAGTTGGCCGCCGCGGAGTCCGGCCAGTAGCGACGGTCGCTGACCTGCCCCACACGTTTTTCGCGTGGTTTTCGCGATTTTAGCGGCAACACCTCGCAGTTTTTTCCTTCCCAGCGTTATAGCTTGCGAAGGAGAAAACATGCTTGACCAGCAGACGGTTGTAGTCAGCCGAATTCCATCTTTTTCCGATGGCGAGTTGCGCGAGATGTACGGAGAAGACATCGTCATCAGCCGCGTAGGCCGCTTTAATCTCGTCCACCTGGACAGTCCCGACCCGGAGGAGGTGATCCGCAGGATCGCGGAATTCGATCCAGCGGATCTCTTTGAGGACGACTGTCCGTTGTGCCAAATGCTGCGCGAGGAAGGTGGGAATGTGTTGTATGGGGAAGGGGAGGAGGATTGACCGGCTGAGCGCTGACCGCTGAGCGCGGATCGCTGACCATCTTCGAACCGGTCACTGGTCAGCAGGCGAGCGCAGCGAGCCGGGGTCAATGGTCAACGCCCGCTTTTAGCGGCGCCGGTTGAAGAAATCGCGCAGGATGTCCCGGCAGGGTTCGGCGAGAATGCCTTCGGTGGCCTCGACGGTATGGTTGAAGAGGCCGGGTTGGAGAAGGGAAGTTCTGGAGAGGACGGCGCCGGCTTTTTCGTCGCGTGACCCGAAGATGAGCCGTGCAACCCTGGCCCAGATCAGAGCGCCCGCGCACATGGCGCAGGGTTCGATAGTGACGTAGATGTCGAGGCCATTCAGCCTGTAGTTGGAAAGTTTCCGGGCTGCCTGCCGCAGGACCAGGATTTCGGCATGGGCACTGGGGTCATTAAGCTGAATGCTGCGGTTATGGTCGCGGGCGATTAATCGCCTCTCCAGCACGGCCACAGCGCCAATCGGAACCTCCCCCTCCTCGTATGCCTTCTGCGCCTCCTCCAGGGCTATGTCCATCCACTCTTCCATTACACTTTAAGAGGCTGCAGGCTTGATGCTCTAGGCTATAGGCTAAAACCTTTTTGCTTTTGCTACAGCCTGCAGCCTCAGCTCACTGAATCCTCACCCAATCCAGCGACTTTTTCACAGCTTTTTTCCAGTCGGCGTAGCCGTTCTGGCGCGCCTGTTCGCTCCAGCAGGGCTCCCAGCGTCGATCGGCCTCCCACTTGCGCCGAAGCTCGTCGGCCCCTTTCCAGAAGCCTACCGCCAGCCCGGCTGCGTAGGCGGCTCCCAGGGCCGTGGTCTCTGTGATCGTTGGTCGCACTACCGGGACCCCGAGAATATCTGCCTGCAACTGCATCAGAGTGTCATTTACGGTGGCTCCACCATCCACTTTCAGGATCTCGAGGCTCACTCCGGAATCCTTTTCCATCGCGTCCAGCACATCTCGGGTCTGATAGCAGATGGCCTCCAGAGTAGCGCGAGCCAGATGTCCTTTGGTGTGGTATCGAGACAGCCCGACAATCGTTCCCCGCGCGTCAGCACGCCAGTAGGGGGCGAACAAGCCGGAGAAAGCCGGCACGAAGTAAACGCCCCCGTTGTCTTCCACGCTGTTGGCCAGCGCTTCAACCTGGGCGGCGTTCTGAATGATCTGTAACTGGTCGCGCAGCCACTGGACGGCCGAGCCGGTGACGGCAATCGAGCCTTCAAGCGCGTAGACAGTAGGCTCGGTTGCCATCTTATAGCAGACTGTCGTCACCAGTCCCGACTGGGAGGGTACGATTTCTGTGCCTGTGTTCAAGAGCATGAAGTTCCCGGTGCCATAAGTGTTCTTGGCCTCGCCGGGCTCAAAACAGACCTGTCCAACGGTGGCTGCCTGCTGGTCGCCCAGTCCTGCGCAGACAGGTACAGCCGCATCCAGTCCGCTCTGGCCGCTCGTGACACCGTAAAAATTGGGATCCGACGAGGGCCGGATCTCGGGAAGCATCAAACGAGGGATATCGAAAAGGCTGAGAAGCTCATTGTCCCAATCCAGGGCGTTCAGGTCCATGAGCATGGTGCGGCTGGCATTGGTGACATCCGTAACATGCGCCCCTCCATGGATGCCTCCAGTGAGATTCCAGATCAGCCATGTATCGATGTTCCCAAAGAGGGCTTCACCCTTGTCGGCTGCCTCGCGAATGCCCGGCCCATTCTGCAGGATCCAGGCCAGCTTGCCTCCGGAAAAGTAGGTAGCGGGAGGAAGTCCCGCCTTTCTTCGAATCACAACTCCCTGGCCGCTTCGCTCCAGCTCGGAGATCATGAGATCGGTACGCGTGTCCTGCCAGACGATCGCGTTATACCAGGGCTTGCCTGTTTTCGGATTCCATACCACGGTGGTTTCCCGCTGATTGGTGATCCCGATGGCGGCCAAATCGGCGGCCGCAATGTTGGCCTGCTCCAGAGCTCCGGCCAGAACACTCCTGGTGCGTTCCATAATTTCCAGCGGGTCGTGCTCGACCCATCCGGGCTTTGGAAGGATCTGCCGATGCTCCAACTGGTGTTTACCCACCGCTTGACCTTCATGATTGAAAATCATGAAGCGGGTGCTGGTCGTGCCCTGATCGAGGGCGCCTATGAAGTTTCCCATTTGCCTCTAGAACCCTACGGCTGTGTAAAGGACGGCTCCCAGGATACCCCCCGTGATGGGCGCCAGGACGGGAATCCAACTGTACCCCCAGTCGGAACTGCCCTTACCTTTGATGGGCAGCAGGGCGTGGGCGAGGCGCGGTCCCAGGTCGCGGGCCGGATTAATGGCGTAGCCGGTGGGACCGCCCAGCGAAAGACCGATACCCCAGACCAGGAATCCTACCAGCAAGGGCTGAAGTCCAAAGCTGAAAACGACCGACAGATCAATCTCACCGGGACTGACCAGCGATTGGGCATTGGCTGCGATTGCCATAACTCCAAAGACCAGAACTCCCGTACCGATTGCCTCAGTAATGAAGTTGGCTCCTGACCTGCGGACCGCAGGAGCCGTACAAAATACGCCCAGTTTCAGGCTGGAATCCTCGGTCATATCCCAATGCGGCAAGTAGGCCAGCCAGACAACGATGGCCCCCAGAAAAGCTCCAATCATCTGAAAAATCAGATAGCCCGGCACCTGACTCCAGGGAAAGGCGCCCACTGAAGCCAGACCGACAGTAACCGCCGGATTAATGTGAGCGCCGCTGAGACGGCCTACCGAGTAAACAGCTATAGCTACTGCGATCCCCCAGCCGGTCGTAATGACGATCCAGCCTGAGTTCTGTCCTTTCGTCCGCTGCAGCAAGACATTGGCCACCACCCCATCTCCCAGAATGATCAGGATCATCGTTCCGATCAGCTCAGCCATGTAGATGTTCATGAACCCGAACTTTAAGTTGGGGGAAGGGAGCTGTGCAAGGGAAATTTGGCTTCCAGCCGATTGCCTCCCTTTTTAAGCTCGTGGTACTTGATCTCACCACAAAGACTGCGTGCGCGCTCCTGCATTTTGAGGCGCTCGAGCGATTCTTCGCGACTGGAGAGGAAATCTTCAATCGGACCGGCATCATCCTTAACTTGCAGCAGTAAATGGTTCCGTGTGTCCCTGAGCGCAACTTCGACCCGGCTGACGTTCGGGTGCCGTTTGATGTTGCGCAGAGCCTCCTGGAAGATTCGAAAAACCGCCAAGGAGAGTCCCTGGTCCGGCTTCTGCTCAGATCGACGGATTCGGACACAGCATCGGATACCAGTTCGGTCCTGAAAATCCTTGGCTTCGGTCTCAATGGCCGCGTCCAGACCAAGGTGGTCCAGCAAGGCGGGACGCAGCCTGTCTGTTATCTTTCTCACTGAATTGATGGCAGAATGCAGGATCATCAGCATTCTGTCTACTCGCTCGGTTAGCTTGGAATCCTTTTCCGGCAGTCTGGTCTTTAGCCAGGCCAGGTCCATCATCAGGACGGCCAGGAGTTGCCCGATATCCTCGTGGACCTCACTGGAGATCTCAGCCCGCTCGAGTTCCCGGATGACCTGCAGGTGATCGGCCAGGCGGCGAAATTCATCTCGCGAATCCTTCAGTTCCTTTTCAGCTCGCTTGCGTTTGGATATGTCACGAAAGATAATTTTCCGGGCCGGCTTTCCCTTAAAGCTAATCGGGATCGCCGACCACTCAATGTCGTAAACCTTCCCGTCGGCCCGGACCATGTGCTCCTCTTCGAGGAAGAATCTGGCTTGATCTTCGCCGGTCAATTCTTCCATCCGTCGAGCTACTCTGGATCTGTCATCAGCATGAATGAAGTCGAGGATCGACTTGCCGATACAGGAATCGGTATCGGGCGCCCCCAGGAAATCTGCGCCCTTTTCATTGACATAGAGGATTTGACCCTGGTTATGGACGAGAATCGCTTCCTGCGAAACGTCCGCCAGTGAGCGAATGATATTATCGACTTTCCCCACAATCTTCCCCGAAATCATCGTTTCTTCCATGTAGGAAAAAGCTTTCAGGCTTTAATTGACCTTATCATACATAGATGGTCCCACAGAAAACCGGCGTTCAGAAGCGCTAATGATTTAAAATCAGCCCATGACTGAAACTGAGAAGCAACAGTTGGAGCGGGAAGGTTACATTTTTCTGCGGGGTTTTATGGATGGCAACCTGCTTGAGGCTCTACGCAGCCGTGTGGAAGAGCTGTTTGCACAGGAGGGCGAATCGGCCGGCTCTGAGTTCAAGCAGGAGCCAAACGCGCGCCGATTGGCTAACCTGGTGGACAAAGGAGCGGTCTTTCAACAGACCGTCATCATGCCTGAGGTTCTGGAATGCGTCGGCTGTGTCCTGGGTCCTGATTTTAAATTGAGCAGCCTCAACGCGCGAGTCGCCAATCCTTTGAGCGATTCGGCGCAGCCTCTGCATTGCGACGCAGGCGCCATACTGGATGACAAGGGTTACTGGGTCTGCAACTCCGTTTGGATGTTGGACGACTTTACTTCCGAGAACGGGGCCTTGCGGGTGATCCCTGGATCCCATCACTGGGGACGGCTGCCTCAGGATGTGCTTTCCGATGCTGCGGCGCACCATCCGGACGAAGTCCTGGTCACCGGTCAGGCCGGCACTGTGGTCGTGATGAACGCGCACTTATGGCATGGCGGCACTGCCAATCGGAGCTCCCACCCGCGTCGGGCCATGCATGCTTTTTATTGCCGGCGCGACAAACCCCAGCAGCAGTACCAAAAGAAGCTGATCCGGCCCGAAGTCCAGCAGCAGTTTAGCCCTGAATTGAGACAAATCCTGGCTCTGGATGACCCCTTGAATGACGAACTGAGCAGCCGGACCACCCACATGAGCGGGTTTATGAAGTAGGGCACTCGCATCGTTTGTAAAAATGTAAACGGACCAACGGCAATTTCGGTCTTAGTCAGTGAGAACTTGAATGGCAGATCAGGATCAGGGAGTTATCGCCACCGGCGCAGAAACGGCAAGAGAAGCGGGCGACCTTCTGGAATCGCTGGTTCGTGAGCATGCTCAGTTTGTCTACCAGGTTGCTTATTCGGTGGTTCGCAACCGGCATGATGCCGAGGACGCCGCTCAGGAGACCTTTATACGCGTGCTGCGAAATAAAGAGCAAATTCCCGAAATCAGAGACCAGAGAGCGTGGCTGGCGCGGATCTGCTGGAGGGTTGCCGTGAGCAGGCGCAGGGTTGTGCGTGAGATCCCCGTTGAGAATTCCGGCGCGGCGGCCCGGCTTCGGTCTTTGGGGGCTACTCCCGAGGAAATGGCCGCTGACCGCCAGATGCTGGGGCTGGTGGGACGGCTGATTGAAAGTCTCCCCGGGGATCTGCGCAGCGCGCTGGTGCTCTCCACCGTGCAGGACATCAGTTCCGCGGAGATCGCCTACGTGCTCGACATTCCTGCGCCCTCAGTTCGAGGCCGCCTGTTTCGGGCTCGCAGGATGCTGCGAGAGAAGCTGGTTGCCGTTCTCGGAGGCGAGTATGGACGATAAAGATCTGGATTTGATGGCGGAAGACCTGCTGGAGAAAGCCCTTTCAAGATATGGCAATCAGCACGAGGTCCCCGGCCTGGAAGGTCGCATAATGAAACGGCTGCGGTCCGATCGCGGCAAAGGCCGTTGGGCTTGGCCGGCTGCAGCGGGTCTGGCTGCAGCGGCCGCAGTGGCTGCAGTTATCCTGATTCCGTCCGCGGGCCCGCTTCCCGGGTACCCTCTGGGTGGTCGCGGCTCGGATGGAATCGCGGTCGCCCACGCCACTCATC
>JBOGJG010000432.1:0-1939 GCA_050747825.1 Acidobacteriota bacterium
CGTTAATCCGCAGGGGTCTTTGTTGGAAACTCGTCATTCCCGCCGGCATCTGGTGACCAAAGGTTCGTTCTACGAGCGTCTCGCCGATTACGGCCACAGATTCCTGACTGACGACGACTACGCCCACCTGTACGCTCCGATCATGGGGCGACGATCGATCCCTCCCTCGATCATGATGCGGGCGATGATGTGCGCCACCCACGACAACATCCGCTCCGACGAGGAGATCTCCCGGCGCACCAGGGTGGACGCCGACTGGAAGGCGGCCATGGGGGTCGATGATGAGTTCGGGGGAATCGCCGCCTCTACTTTCGCCCTGATGCGGGCTCGTATGATCATCGCCGACGCCGATTCCAAGCTGTTCGAGAAGACTCTGGACAAGGCGGTGGCCGCCGGAGTGTTCAAGGACAAACTGGTGGCGATCATCGACTCTTCCCCGGTACATGGGGCTGGAGCGGTCCACGACACCTATGAGCTGATCCGAGGGTTCTTGCGTCAGGTGGTCAAGGCAGCGTCTGGGCGGCTGAGCCCTGGTGCAGGCGCCGCCACTGAGGGGTTCGTCGGCCCCAAGCCTGAGATTGACTGGCAGGATCCCGGCGCCCGCAAGGCCCACCTAGGCGAGCTGGTAAGCGCAGTGCGGATCGTGGTGGCCGAGGTGGCCGGGCTCAAAGATCCGGCGCTGACCAAGGTTGCCGACTTGCTCGCCAAAGTGGTGGAGCAAGACACCGAACAAGACGACCAGGGCAACCCGCAGATCCGCCGGGGGGTAGCCAAGGACCGGATCATCTCCAGTTCCGATCCCCAGATGCGTCACGGCCGCAAGTCCGCCTCCCGGCGATTCAACGGCTACAAGATGGATGTCATTACCGATGCGGCAACCGAGTTGGTACTGGGAGTTGAGATCCGTTCCGGCAACGCAGGCGACGGGGAGGGGGCGGAGCCCCTGCTGAAACAGGTCCAGGGAATCGAGGGAATTGAGGTCGAGACACTTTTGGCCGACATGGCCTACTCCGACGGCGACACCAGAGTGGCGGTTGAGCAAGCGGGGGCCAACCTGGTGGCCAAGGTTCCCCCGGCAACCAATCGGGGACTGTTCCCCAAGACCGATTTCACGATCGATCTTGACGCCTGCACTGCCACCTGCCCGTCGGGAGTCACCACCTGCGATTCACGTGCCAGCACCGACCACAAGGGCAGGCCCTCGCTGCTGTTCGTCTTTGCTGCTGCCACCTGTGCCGGCTGCCCCCTGCGGGATCTCTGCACCAATGCCGAAGACGGGCGCACCGTTTCCGCCGGAGTTCATGAGGCCCGCATCGCGGCTGCCCGGGCAGCTCAGATGGACCCCAAGGTCAAAGCATTGCTACGCCAGCGTTGCAAGGTGGAGCGCAAGATCGACCACCTCCAGGACCTGGGGATGGACCACGCCCGCCATCGGGGCAAGAGGCGAACCAAGCTGCAGGCACTTCTTGCAGCCACCGTAGCCAACATCCAGCGGATGCATGTCCTCGGCGTGTTCTCTGACACCGGCAAGGCAGGCCAGGCAGCCTGAAATGAGGCTATCTGCTCATTTTTGACTCCCAGTGACCATCAAGTGGTGCGATAGGCCCGGCAAGACCCTCCAGACGAACTTTTCAAACTAAATCATCCCCACGGCACCCCACCGGAAACGGCTGTTCAGCGCCACCATCGGAGGTCCAAAAAGGCCACTTGCTGAGAACTCACCTAGGCGCGTTTGGTATAGCTCTTACTTGGCGTACTCCACTGCCCGGTGCTCCCGGATCACCATGACCTTGATCTGGCCGGGGTACTGGAGCTCCTCCTCGATCCGCTTGGCGATGTCCCTGGCCAGGACCTCGGCCTGGAGGTCGTCGATCTGGTCCGGGTTCACCATGACCCTCACCTCACGGCCTGCCTGCATGGCGTAGCACTTTTCCACACC
>JBOGJG010000433.1:0-32610 GCA_050747825.1 Acidobacteriota bacterium
CAGCAGTCAGCACCTGCTATTTGAACCGACTCAAAAGCTTTGGCAGGTCGCGGGAGAGCTTGGATTTAGGCAATACTTCATTGGCGCCGGCCTGAATTGCGCGCTGCATCAACTCATCCTGAACGTGTGAGGCATAGACGACGACGGGCAGGTCAGGGCTTTGCTCTTTGATCTGAGATATCAGGGCGCTGGGGCTGATCCCTTCCGCATTGAGATCGATCAGCACCATCGATGGAAAGTTGTTCAGCTCGGGCAGAAACTTATACAACGAGGTGACGATTTTCAGGTCCGCTCCCACCTGGTGAGCTGTCTCGCCTACCTTGGCCTGGAAGAAGAGATCGGTTATATAAGCTAGAATAGCCATGTTGACCCGTGCTGCGGAAATGCCTCTATTTCACACGATAAAGGATTGGCTTCACACGATAAAGGATTGGCCGCAACTGCAGGACTTGCTGGCATTGGGATTACTGAACGTGAACCCCTGCTGCATGAGCGAGCCCTGCCAGTCCAGGACCATGCCCTTAAGGTAAAGATAGCTCTTCATGTCCACAAAAACTTTCACGCCATGCTCTTCGAACATCTTGTCGCCTGGTTTCCTGTCGGGCTCAAACCGCATGACGTAGCTCAACCCCGAGCACCCGCCTCCTTTGACGCCGAGGCGCAGGCCGCCCTGCTCGGATCCCTGGCGAGTCAGGCCCTCTCTAATTTTGTGGGCCGCCTTTTCCGTTATGTGTATTGCCATTGCTGCTTTGCTTCCTCTTATTACTGAGATGTCGAGATACTGCGCTCGTTGCGTCTTTCAGTATCATGTTTAATTATACTCCCGGGAACTGTCAAGGCACATGGATATCGCTTCAATCATTCTGGCTGCGGGGAGTTCCAGCCGCATGGGCTCGTCCAAGGCGCTGCTTGAACTGGAGGGCAAAAGTTTCCTGAGGTGGATTATCGACATCCATAGAAAGCTTTTCCTGCCTGTATACGTGGTATTGGGAAACGATCACAAACAGATTCGTGACTCGATCGATTTCTCAGACGTTAAAACGGTAATCAACACCCGTCCAGAACTTGGCCAGCTCTCCAGCCTGCAGGCGGCGCTCGAAACGATTCAAGGCCAGCCGTCAGGCTTAATCGTTCATCCGGTGGATCATCCCTTGGTGAAAAGCGAGACGATCCGAGCTCTGGTGAACGCCCATAGAGAGTATCCTGATCACATCCTGATACCCCGGCGCGGAGATCAGAAGGGCCACCCGGTACTTTTTCCAAATGCCTGCCATTCAGAGCTGCGGCAGGCCCCGCTGGAAGAAGGCGCCCGCTGGGTGGTTCATAAGCACCCGGAAGCGGTCTTTTATGTGGCTGTGGAGGATCACGGCATCCTACTCAATATCGATACGCCGGAGGATCTTCGGAAGGCAGCGGAATAAAAAATACAGGGACAGGGACGTTCTACTCGTTTATCCGGTTTTCTGCATGGCCCCTTCGGGGGGCACCTGGAAAGGATGAGAATAATAATCAGAGCAAGACCTGCAACTGCGGGCCGCTCTGATTTATTTTCGAGGGAGTTGAACGGCGCTCTATTTTGCCGGCGAGGTGAAGAGTGAATGGTGAATAGTGAAAGGTGAATGGTGAATGGTGAATAGTGAATGGTGAATTATAGTGCCCCTCAAGAAGTGAGACACCTGATAGGGTAAAAACAAGAACCGATGACGGAGGTGACCTTCCCCAAGATGTCGAAGTTTACCAAGGAGCAGAAGCTGGAGACTACCTTAGAACTGATGTCGGGGAAGCTGCTCCAGGCCCAGGTCTGCCGGAAACACGGGATTAGTTCCACCTATGCCTATAAGCTCAAAGATCGGGCTCTGGAAGTGCTTCGCCAGGGGATCGATCACCCGGTGGAACGGCCCAATGGGCGGGAACTAGAGCTCAAGCGGCGGGTGGAGGAACTGGAGCAACTGGCCGGCGATCAGGCCTGGACGATTCGGGCTTTCAAAAAAACGAAAGGCGGGAGCTAGGGCTTCGTAACATAAATAAGTGCGCTATCGCTGGAGGCGATTTGACCCGTATTCAAGGCGCGAGGAAGGCGCCTATCGGGAATAGGCAACTGACGAGCAACGCTGAAGACGGGTCAAGCGCCCCAGCCCTTCGGGTCGCGGCGGCACTGGCCTGCTGGCTTTGTTGCTCCTCGGTCCCATATTCCCGATATGCTCCCTCGTCGCGCCTCGCCATCGGACCGCACCCATAGGGTACCCGGCTCGCGACGATAGCACACTTATTTATGTTACGAAGCACTAGTTGTTTTGAGCGAGATCGGTCAAAGACCATGATTGATATTCAGGAAATACTGGAGCTCCTCCCGCACCGATACCCCTTTCTGCTGGTGGACCGCATTGTGGAGTACGATCCCAATCAAAGGATTGTTGGCATTAAGAACGTCAGTATCAACGAGCCCTTCTTTCAGGGG
Source organism: Acidobacteriota bacterium (assembly GCA_050747825.1). Classification (GTDB taxonomy): domain Bacteria; phylum Acidobacteriota; class UBA6911; order RPQK01; family JBOGJG01; genus JBOGJG01. Next base: position 2,459 of record JBOGJG010000433.1, read on the forward strand.
CACTTCCCCGGCGCTCCCATTATGCCCGGTGTGCTGATCGTGGAGGCCATGGCCCAGGTGGGTGGAGTTCTGGTTTTCAAAGCTCTGCCTGAGCGCGAAGATAAGCTGGTTTTTTTTATGGGTATCGACAATGCCAGGTTCCGCAAGCCAGTCCGGCCCGGAGACCAGCTTCGCATTGAGATGGTGGTCACGCGCATCAAGACCCGGGTCGGAAAACTAAAGGGCAGAGCATATGTTGATGGCCAGCTTGTCGCCGAGGCTGAAGTCATGTTTTCGCTGGTCGATCGCAGTGGGGGCGGTGGGGTCAGATCTTGAGTTTTTCAAAAATGAAAAACTCAAGATCTGACCCTATCCATCCCACAGCCATCGTGTCACCGCAGGCTGAAATTGCCGCGGGGGTCACTATTGGCCCCTATTCCATTGTCGAGAAAGATGTCGTCATCGGCTCCGGTACTGTGGTGGGACCCCACACCGTGATAAAGGGGCCAACGGTCATCGGCAGCCGTAACCGCTTCATCGGCCAGGCCTCCGTAGGCACCGATCCCCAGGACCTCAAATATAAGGGAGAAGAAAGCTTTCTGTCGATCGGCGACGACAACGTCATCCGTGAGTTTGTGACGCTCAATCGTGGCACTTCCGGCGGTGGTGGAAAAACGAGCGTCGGCAATGGCAATCTCCTCATGGCCGGCGTTCATATTGCCCACGATTGTCACGTCGGGAGCCGAACCATTCTGGCGAATGCTGCGACACTGGCCGGTCATGTCGAAATTGGGAATGACTCAACAGTGGGAGCTTTTACCGGAGTGCATCAGTTCTGTCGAGTGGGCGTGCACGCTTTTATTGGCGGGTATTCCGTACTGACTCGCGACGCACTTCCCTTCGTAAAGACTGTAGGTGATCGCAACGAGGCCAAAATATATGGAATCAATGCCCTTGGTCTTGAACGAAAAGGTCTGTCGGCCGAGAGCATTGAAGACCTCAGGAAGGCTTACCGCCGGCTCTTCCAGAAGGGTCTCAAAATCAGAGAAGCCCTCCAGGGCGTCCGGGAAATGGGACTGCGTTCTCCGGAGGTGGAAGAACTGCTTCGCTTTATCGAGACTTCTGAACGCGGCTTTGTGAGGTAGTTTCTAAGCCCATGCAAATCCAACGACTCGGCCTCATCGCAGGCAATGGACGCTTTCCCTTCCTGGTGCTCGAAGAAGCTCTGAAGAAGGGAATACCCGTGACGGTTGCGGCGATCAGGGAGGAGACCTCTCCTGAAATCGAGAGCTATGCTTCTGAGACAGGCGCTGGAGGCGGTCCCACCGTGTCCGTGAACTGGCTGGGCGTGGGCCAGCTCGGAAAATTGATTCGAGTCTTCAAGGAAGACGGAGTCAGCCAGGCAGTCATGGCCGGCCAGGTGAAGCACGTGCGCATCTTTTCTCCCAAGGGAAGCACGGCTGCAAGCATGCTCAGGAGCTTTCCCGATTTGCGGATGGTGCGCCTTCTAATATCTCTGCCGCAGAAAAATACCCAGTCCCTCATTGGTGGGATTGCCGGAGTGCTGAAGCAGGAAGGAATCGAGCTGCTGGATTCCAGTCTGCTCATTAGTGACCTTCTAGCTCAAAACGGTGTTTTGACGCGGCGCCCACCCGACCGCGAGGAGGAAAAGGATATCCAATATGGAAGAGAGCTGGCCCGCGAGATTGCCCGTCTCGATCTGGGTCAGACGATCGTGATAAAAGACCAGGCAGTGGTGGCGATCGAGGCAATGGAAGGAACGGACGCAACCATTCGACGTGCATCTGAACTGGTGGCCGGACAGAAGTTAACGGTAGTGAAGGTGAGCAGTCTGAATCTGGATATGCGTTTTGATGTGCCGGTCATAGGACTCGAGACGCTGGGTGTCCTGGAGGAATGCAACGTCTCGGCCATCGCTATTGATGCAAAGAAAACGCTGATTCTCGACCGCAATGAGGTTATCCGGGAGGCGGATCGCCTGGGCATCTCGATTGTGAGCGGCTGATGTTGTTCAATCCCGTCAAAGTTGGCGTCGTCGGCGTCGGAGCCTTGGGTGAGCACCACGCGCGCATTTACGCTGGGCTGGAGGAAACCGAGCTTGTCGCTCTGGTCGATATTCAGGCGGAGCGCGCGCACACTCTGGCTTCCCGTTACGGCTCGGCAGCTTACACGGACTACGAACAGATCTTCGACCTTGTGGAGGCGGTTAGCTTGGCCGTGCCCACCAACGAACATGCCCGTATCGGGCGCCATTTTCTGGAGCGAGGCATTCACGTTCTGGTTGAAAAACCGATCGCCCATGACCTGGAAGGGGCAGATGAGTTAATCGCTGCGCAGCAGGCGGGAGGCGTTCTGCACGTCGGCCATTCCGAACGGTTCAATCCGGCTTTTCAAGCAGTCAGACCGCATGTGAAGACGCCGCAGTTCTTTGAAGCCCATCGCTTGGGTATATTTGTCCCCAGGAGCCTGGACGTGGATGTGGTGCTGGACCTGATGATCCACGACCTCGATCTCATACTCTTGATGGTAAAGAGCCGTATCTGCGAGGTTCGCGCAGTGGGAATTCCCGTTTTGACGCCCCGCATTGACATCGCCAATGCCCGGATCGAGTTTGAGGATGGCTGCGTGGCCAATTTGACCGCTAGTCGAGTCTCCAGGGAAAAAATTCGAAAACTGCGATTTTTTCAACCTCATGACTATCTGTCGATTGATTTTCATCAGCAGGAGGTTGAGATGTTCAGCCTCGCCGAAGACGGCCATGAAAGGAGAATCATGCAGCGCGAGCTTGAAATTCGCCATGATGAGCCCCTGAGACAGGAAATCCTTTCCTTCATTGGTGCCATCCGCGGCCAGGATATTGGCCAGGATTTGCCGGCCGGCTGCTCCGGTGATGAAGGCAAGCGGGCGCTTGAGTTGGCCTTGCGTATTCTCGGTGAGATGAGTCGATGAAACGTTCGGCCATCCTGGCGATTATCATGGTTCTGGTCTCGGCTTGTGGTGGGGGCAAGAGGCAGCCTCCGCTGCCGCCCACCGCCCCCCCGACGGTCTCCACCCAATCGGATACGCTTCCCGCGCCGTCCGCCACATCTTCACCGCCAGACAGCAAGTCAACTATTGGGCAGAAGTTTCCTCTGGGAAGTCTCCCAACCATACGCGTTCTTCTGAGAGAGAACTTCAAGACGGCCCAAATCGAAGGAGCCGGCCTTTCTCCTTTACTGTGGGCGGAATTCAAGCGGGGTAAGGTCCATCTGCTCACTCCGGAGGAAGAAGGGCTGGTCAAAGCCGGATCCGGCTTTCGATTGGAACCGGCCGGGTCTGCCTTTTTAAAGCTGGATGGTGAAAGCTATCGCGGCGTCCTGGACATCTTCATAAATCCCCTGGGGACTGCCGTCATAGTCAATGAGCTCAGTCTGGAAGATTACCTGCAGGGCGTAGTTCCCAATGAGCTGGGTCCTGCCCGATTTCCTGAGATGGAAGCCTTAAAAGCTCAGGCTGTAGCAGGAAGAACGTATGCAATCCACCACCTGGGTTCTTTCGCCAGCCGAGGGTTCGACGCCTACACGGATCACCGCTCCCAGGTTTACAAGGGCCTTGCCAGCGAGCATTCCGTGTCGAACCGGGCTGTGGCTGAGACGCGCGGCGTGGTCATCGTTTATGGGGGAGAACCCATTCTGGCTTTATACTCCTCGACCTGTGGAGGGAAGACACGCAGCTTCTCTCAGGCCTACCAGCGAAGCCCAATTTCCTACTTGCAAGGTGGAGTCGAATGTGAAGATAGCAGTAGCCCGTTCCATTCGTGGGAGCGGCAAGTACCGATATCCAAGATCCAGCCAAGCCTGGACCGTTTGGGGGGAATTGGAAAGCTGAAGGAAATAAAGGTGCTGGACAAAGATTCAGGCATGATAACCGAAGTTCTGCTCTCAGGTGAGGCAGGGAACAAAGTTCTCTCTGGCGAGCGGCTCCGCTTCGCTCTCGGCCTGCCCAGCAGCTATATTTTGGAGTTGAAAAACAACCGCCGCGACGGTGCCGTCACTGAGGTGCGGGCAGTGGGTCGTGGCTGGGGCCATGGCGTGGGCATGTGCCAGATCGGAGCCGTGGAACTGGCCCGCCAGGGACACAGCTATGAAGAAATCCTGAAGCGGTATTACAAAGATGTCGAGCTCGTAAGGGCCTACTAATCCGTGCAATCCGTGAACTCCGTGGCTGCCTTGATAGCCATCGCCGGGCCCACTGCTTCCGGAAAGAGCAGGTTGGCTGTCGATGCCGCCCTGGAAGTCGGGGGAGAAATTGTCAACTGCGACTCAATGCAGCTTTATCGCAAAATGGAGATCGGCACCGCCAAACCTGCCGCCGAAGAGCGCCGGCTGGTCCCGCATCATCTGTACGGCATCATCGACCCGGACGAGTACTACAGCGCCGGCCGCTACATGACCGAGGCGCGCCGGATCTGCAGAGAAATCGCACAGCGGGGAAAGATCCCCGTTGTCGTCGGAGGCACAGGCCTCTATCTGAGAGCCTTCGTGGAGGGTGTCTTCCAGGGCCCAGGACGATCGGAAGAGGTTCGCCGCCGCATCCGCGCGGTGGGGGATCAGAAGGGCTTCGATTACCTCTATCGTCTCCTGTTCCGAAAGGATCCCGAGGCCGCCCGGAAAATCTCGTCTCGAGACCATATTCGCATGGTCCGCGCTCTGGAAATCTACTTCCTGACCGGAGAGCCGATCAGCAGCCTGAAGCCTTCCCGCAAAGCTTTGAAAGATTTCAAGATCCTGAAGATCGGCCTGAATTTACCGCGTCCAATCCTCTATGCTAGAATCAACCGCCGCGTCGAAGAAATGTTTTGGTCGGGACTGCTTGATGAAGTCCGTGAGCTTTTGGCCTCCGGATATGCTCTTGGCAGTAAAGGATTTGAAGCCCTCGGCTATCGTCAGGCTTTGGCCGTTTTGAAAGGCGAGCTGACTCGGGATCAGGCGATCGAGCTGACACAACGCGACACGCGCCGCTATGCCAAACGCCAGATGACCTGGTTCCGGCGGGAGCAGGATATGCATTGGATCACGGAAGCGGGCGAAGAACCGGCCGCCTTAGAGCAGCTTTTGCAACTGTATCGAACTTTGTGATGGAATTCGAAGCTGTCATTGGACTCGAAGTCCATGCTCAACTGTTAACGAGCAGCAAGATCTTCTGCTCCTGCAGCACCCGCTTTGGAGCGCCACCCAATTCCAACACCTGCCCGGTCTGCCTGGGGCTTCCCGGATCGTTGCCCGTCCTGAATCGGGAGGCGGTGGCCATGGCTGTCAAGGCCGGGCTGGCCCTGGGCTGCCGGATCAATCCGCATTCGATTTTTGCTCGTAAGAATTACTTTTACCCCGATCTTCCCAAGGGTTACCAGATCTCCCAGTACAGCCAGCCGCTGGCTGAAGAGGGACGCGTGACACTTCTGACCGGTGAGCGCCTGAAGACCGGCGCCATCGGGAACTATGGCCGGAAGAGCTTTGGGATTATTCGCGTCCACCTGGAAGAGGACGCGGGGAAGTCAATCCACATGCCAGGGGGCGATACCTACGTGAATTTGAATCGGACGGGCGTGCCCTTGATCGAAATTGTATCGCACCCCGACTTACGGTCCTCCCAGGAAGCTTACGATTATCTGACCTATCTCAGACGAACGCTCCTTTATCTAGAAATCTGCGACGGAAACATGGAAGAGGGCAGCCTGCGCTGCGACGCCAACGTCTCGGTACGCCCGGCCGGCGCTTCTCAATTAGGTACCAAGACCGAGATCAAGAACCTCAACTCTTTTCGTTTTCTGCAAAAGGCTCTGGATTACGAAATCGAAAGGCAGGTTGATGTAGTCAAGCGGGGTGGCAAAATCGATCAGGAGACACGCCTCTGGAACGAAGAGCTGGGAAAGACTTTCGTGATGAGGAGCAAGGAAGAAGCTCACGATTACCGCTATTTTCCCGATCCCGATCTGATGCCGGTCATTATTTCTTCAAAATGGCTGGAGCAGCTCCGGTCCGAGGTCCCTGAATTACCGGAGGCGAGGCGAAAGCGGTTGGTGGAGCAGTTTTCGCTCAGTGATGAGGATGCTCTGCTCATCACCCAAACACGCCCGTTTGCCGAATTTTTCGAAGAGACGGCGAAAATATCTGGCGATGCCAGAGCGGCCTTCAATTGGATGTTGGGCGACCTAAGCCGGCTTATGAAGCGGGAAAATCACGAGATCACGGGCTGCCCGCTGAAGCCGGAGCATCTGGCTGAATTGATCAAGATGGTCGATGATGGCCTCATCAGCGGAAAGATCGCCAAGGAAGTCTTCGAGAAAATGTATGAGACAGGTCAGGATGCTGAGACGATTGTCTCCCGGGAAGATCTCAGGCAAATCAGCGACGCCGGCGCGCTGGAGGAAGTCGTGGATCGGGTGCTCGACTCGAATCAAAAGCAGGTGGAGGCTTACCGGGCTGGGAAAGAAGGCCTACTGGGCTTCTTTGTGGGACAGGTGATGAGAGAGACGCGAGGTCAGGCGAATCCGCAGCTCTTGAACGAGATGATCAAGAGCAAGCTGCAGCCCAGGTAAATGGCAAAAAAGGCATCTCCGCGCACATCAGCGGACGAGAAGAAGCACATTGCAGTCGTCGAGGAGGTCGCCGACAACATCTACTCGATCAAATTTATTCTTCAAAGCCTCGGCTATCAGGTTAAATCGATTGCAGCCCAGGCAGATTTTCTGGAAGCCCTGATGGCGTTTGCGCCGGAACTGATTATCGTGGACATGATGATCCCGGACGGCGCCGGATTCACCGTCATCCGCCGCATTCATGAAAGCTCACTGAGCAAAACCCCGCTTCTGGCCATCACCGCCGGCGCTATGCAGGGAGAAGAAGACGACGTCTACGAAGCCGGCGCCAGAGACACCCTCAGCAAGCCCTATACAGTAACCGAACTGCAGAAAAAATTGGGCAAATGGCTGAAGTCTTAGCCCACTGGTTCATAATTCAGTCGCGTATTTTTGGCCACGGATCACACGGATGAGACAGACTAATCGGCATCAATCCGTGAAATCCGTGGCTCAATGTGAGCCGCCTTGGCTCGCTGCAGGTCCTCCGCTTCGATGAAAACCCATTTAATGGCATGCTCGGCTTCACGGAGCTTCTGTTCAACGGCCGCCGCCGCCGCTTCGACTTCGGCGGCCGATTGGCCTTCAGTAAAGTCGAGGCTTAGGATCACCAGAACGTGTTCCGGTCCCATGTGCATGGTCATCACTTTATTGATTCGATCGACCCCGGGCTGCGACTCTACGGCTTTGCGAATCTTTTCGACAACCGGCTGATTGGCGCTCTCTCCGAGTAACAATCCCCGGGTCTCGTAAGCCAGCCAAATGGCCACTCCCGCTAAGATCAAACCGATGATGAGCGAAGAGACAGCATCAAAATAGGGATTTCCAGTTACCTGAACCAGAAAGACTCCCACGGACGCCACAACAATTCCCGTCAAAGCAGCAGCATCTTCGAAAAGCACGACGAAGACAGTCGGATCCTTACTGCGTTGAACTGCCGCAATATAGCCTAAACTCCCCTTCTCTTTTCTAAATTTCTTATAGGCGAAGGAAGTGGCGATGGTTTCGAAAACAAACGCGATTGCCAAAACAATATAGTTGGTTAGGGGACTCTCAAGTTCCCCGGGATGCATTAGGTGAATTACACCTTCGTAAATGGAAATCCCCGATCCCACGGCAAAGATTAAAATGGCCACCACGAAGCTCCAGAAATAGACTTCCTTTCCATGTCCAAAGGGGTGACCGGGATCGGCCGGCCTTTGAGACAGCTTCACGCCTAAGAGCATCAGGCCCTGGTTGGATGTGTCCACAACCGAGTGAATACCCTCGGCGATCATGGCGGAGCTGCCGGTCAAGGCGGCCGCAATAAATTTGGCGATGGCAATCAGGCCGTTGCCGATTAACGCCACATAGATGTATGTATAGCTTTTTCTTCCGGCCACGCGGTCTCAGCCTACCTGAGGAGATTTCGAATAGACGACAAAACCTGCCCCACTTCCAGTCTGCAAATACAGCTCTGTTCGGCGATCATGCAACGAGAAATTTCTCCTGGTGGCAAATAGATCTGGGGAGCAGTCGAGGCCAAACATCTGCATTACCATATCGCCGATTCCGTAGGGAAAGCAAAGCACAATCTTTTCAGAGGCGGCGTAATCCATGCCTTCTTTCATTTAATCATCCCTAGAGCTTCCATTCAAAGGTGGTGAAGCGGGAATTTTTTTCCGTTTTCCTGCAGCCAGGTTAGAAACCGAGCGCAACGAGCTTTTGTAACGCCTCGAAGCGTGGCTCGAGACTCCGATGATTATCCTCGGATTCATCTGGCTGGCTCTTTTGCTCGTTGAGCTGGTAAGCGGACTTCATCCCTGGTTGCAGTCTCTGGCCATGGTGATCTGGATTATCTTCATTTTAGACTTTCTATTTAAGTTCACCTTATGGCCGGCGGAGCGGGTATGTATGCCTTCGAAAGAGAGGTGGCCGCTGAGAACGGCCTGGACACTAACGGCGAAGCACTCTGGTGGACAGCCATGCTTCTGGCTTCAATCGGGTCCGAGTATTGGCCCCAAACTCCGGAAGGCCTCATGCTATGCCTCCTACTATCGCTTTAAGGGTTTGCAGTTTGGGTTATTTCACCGCTACGCTGCGACTTTCTTCATCGGCTCTGACGCCGAATCGAAGCAAGGCGAAATCGCCGGCAGCCAATCCGTCGATGCCTTACGAGAGGAGATCACCGCCTTGAGAGAGGACCTCCGAAGGATGGGCCTTTGATTCACCGGACTCGTTAGCACGAGGTCCAAGCGAGGACCCCAGGCCCGCCGTTCATTCATAGCGTAGGCTTTCGATGGGGTCAAGGCGGGCGGCTTTGAGGGCGGGCCAGACGCCGAAGATTAGTCCGACTGTCATCGAAACGAGCAAACCCGCGGCGACGGCCCAGGCGGGGATGACGGCGGGGAGGTCCGGCAGCCACCAGATGATGACGTAGCTGCTCAGGATGGACAGCACGACTCCTATGATCCCTCCGATGGTGGTCAGGGTGATAGCCTCGAAGAGAAACTGCAGGACGATGTCGCGGCGCCTGGCGCCGACCGCTTTTCGGACGCCAATCTCTCTGGTCCGTTCGGTCACTGAAACGAGCATGATGTTCATGACTCCGATACCGCCGACCAGCAGCCCCACTCCTGAAATAGCAATGGCAATCAAACCGGCGCTGGCTGTAATCGCATCAAATTGCTCGATCACGCGATCGGACGTGGTCAGATCAAAGTTATTCGCCTCATTAAAACGCACTCCACGCTGGCGCCGCAAAACCGCTTCCGCCTCATTCCAGGCTTTGGCCAATTGGTTCTGTTTGGCTTTGACGATGATCACCAGCGGCTCGCTGCGCGGGTTTAGTTTTCTGAGCGTCCGGTAGGGGATATAAATCATCTGGTTCCAGGACCCAAACAGAGAGGACTCCCTCTTCTCTGCCAGGCCGACCACCGTAAATCGTTGGCCACTAAACTGGATAACTTGTCCCAAAACCTGGCTCTGGTGGGGGAACAAGGCCTCCACAACACTGGAGCCTAGAATACAAATCTGGTTGCGCCGCAAGTCATCGCTTGGAGTGATGAACCGCCCCTCTTCGAGAATGGGGCCTGTGACCTGCATATAGTTTGCAGGAACGCCCAGAATCTCTGCCTGGCGGTAGGTCTCTCCCCTGTACTGAAGTGTCCGATCCATCCCCCACGAGAAACCGTGATAGCTCACATCCTCAATCGCTTCTCCCTGTTCTTGCAGGGCAGCCGCATCTTCAACCGTAAGCGGCTTTCTTTGCCATTCAATCCGGTCGCGCGGGCCTAGAGAAGGTCCCGTAGACAGATGGAAGGCATAGATGGTGTTGGTGCCGAACTCTTCAACCATGGAGATGATGCTGTTTCGCATCCCGGTGAGGATGGACGCTATGACGATCACCGTAGCCACTCCGGCAATCACTCCGAGAATGGTAAGCAGGCTGCGCAGCTTGTGGCCTCGGATTGTTTCGAGAGCCATCAGGATGTTCTCATAAGGCTGGATCTGCCTCATCGCTCAGTTCCCAGCGCGACAATAGGGTCCAGCTTGGAGGCTTTTAAGGCCGGGTAAATTCCAAAGATGATACCGATGGAGCCGGATACGCCGATGGCCAGCATGATGTAACCGATGCTGACCGTCATGGGAAGGGAGGTCAGCGACTCGACTGCCCAGGAGATGCCGGCAGCCAGACCGAGACCGATCGATCCTCCCAGGATGGACAGCAGCACGGCCTCCATGAGGAACTGGTAAAGGATATCGCTGCGCCGTGCGCCGATGGCTTTGCGGATGCCGATCTCAAAAGTACGCTCGGTGACCGTCACCAGCATGATGTTCATGACAACAATGCCGCCGATGACCAGGGATATCAGGGTGATCGGAATGACCACCATGGCGATTTTGCCCGTAAATTCGTCCACCTTCGAGTTGATCTCTTCGGTGGACATCAGTCCAAAATCATCCTCTTCACCGGGGCGCAGGTGATGCCGGCTGCGCATGGCCACGCGCACCTGATCGAGAGCCGCCTGAAAGTCTTCCCTGGATGCCGAGCGGCCGCGGATAGTAATCGACCGCCGCGATCCAAAGGTTTTCTGATAGGCCTTAATGGGCACATAGAGTGTGTTGTCGAGACGATGGCCGAAAGCCGAGCCTCTTTTTGTCAGGATGCCGATTATTTTGAAGGGCTGATCCGCTACCTTAAGATAGCGGTCGAGAGCAGAAGTGGTGGGGAAGAATTTCTCCTTCAGGTCCCAGCCGATCACACATATGAAGCGTGAGCGCTCGACCTCCTGTTCTGAAAAGAAGCGCCCATCTTCGATGGTTAGATTTCCCAGATATACGATATTGGCGGTGGCGCCTGAAACAGAGGTTCCAAAGATCTCTTCGGCCTGATAATGGATGGTGTGATTACCGGAGATTTCCGCTCCGATGTCCTGGCAGTCGCGGCAGCGTTCTCTCAGGAAATGGAGATCGTCCAGATACAGGTCCCGGTTGCGGCGGACCATCTTCCGCCACTCTTCCTCGGAATAGTCTCCGAAGTGGGGGAAGCGGGAAAGTATAAAGGAATTGCTCCCCAGGACTTCAGTGACCGTGCTCTGAACGTAACTCTCCAGTCCCTCAATGGAAGCGCCCACCACCATGACTGAAGCGACACCGATGATGATGCCGAGCAGAGTGAGAAAAGCCCTTAGCTTATGACTCAGTATCGACTGGACAGCCAGCGAAGCTGCTTCCCACAATAACCGCGCCCGCGTGTGCACAGTTACCGGCCTTCCTTGTCCTGAAGCTTGGCCCAAGTATCGCGCAGGGGAACGGTCCGGTTAAAAACAAGGTGCCGCGAAGAGGAGTCCCGTGAATCCAGACAGAAGTAGCCCTGCCTCTCAAACTGCAAGCGGCTTCCGCTAGCGGCTTCCGCCAGGCTGGGCTCGACTTTACAGCCCTTCAACCGTTGCAGGGAATCGGGGTTCAAGCTGGACAGGAAGTCCTGCCCTTCCTCCACGTCAGCAGGGTCTTCCCTGTTGAAGAGACGGTCGTAGAGGCGCACCTCGGCGGCTCGCGCCTGAGATGCCGAGACCCAGTGCAGAGTGGCTTTTACTTTGCGGCCGTCGGGCGCGTCTCCGCCGCGGGTGGCCGGATCGTAAGTGCAGCGCAGCTCGATCACTTCGCCGGTCGCTTCATCCTTGACCACTCCCGTGCAGGTGAGAAAGTAAGCGTAGCGCAGCCGCACTTCTCGTCCGGGAGCGAGGCGAAAGAACTTCCGAGGAGGGTCGTCCATGAAATCTTCGCGCTCGATGTAAAGCACGCGCGAGAAAGGGACTTTGCGAGTTCCCGCCGATGGGTCCTCCGGGTTGTTGACCGCATCCAGCTCTTCGACCTCGTCCTCCGGATAATTCTCGATAACCACCCGCAGTGGGTTGAGCACGGCCATGACCCTCTGTGCCCGCCGGTTCAGATCCTGGCGCAGGCAGTGCTCGAGCAGTTGAATATCTACTAAGCTGTCCTTCTTGGAAACCCCGATGCGCTCGCAGAAGTCCCGGATCGACTCCGGCGTGTAGCCTCGCCTTCGCAACCCGGAGATGGTGGGCATGCGTGGATCGTCCCAGCCGCTGACGTGCCCCTCCTGGACCAGCCGCAGCAGCTTCCGTTTACTCAGTACGGTGTATGAGAGGTTCAGCCGCGCAAATTCGATCTGTTGCGGGTGGAAGATCTCCAGCTCCTCCAGGAACCAGTCGTAAAGCGGACGATGATCTTCGAATTCGAGAGTGCAGATGGAGTGGGTCACCCTTTCAATGGAATCGCTCTGCCCGTGGGCGAAGTCATACATGGGATAAACGCACCATTTGTCACCCGTTCGGTGATGTCTGGCGTTGAGAATGCGGTACATGACCGGGTCACGCAGGTTGATGTTACCCGACTTCATATCAATCCTGGCGCGAAGGACATGCTGGCCGTCTTTGAACTTGCAGGCTCTCATCTGCTCGAAAAGTTCTAGGTTCTCTTCGACCGGCCGATCGCGATAAGGACTCTCTCTGCCGGGCTCCGTAGGCGTTCCCCGGTACTCCCGGATTTCATCAGCGCTGAGGCTGTCCACGTAAGCCTTGCCCTTGCGGATCAGTTGAAGCGCATATTCATAAAGCTGGTCGAAGTAATCGGAAGCGTAGTACAGCCGGTCTTGCCAATCGAATCCCAGCCAGCGCACGTCCTCCTGAATCGAATCGACGTATTCCGCTTCTTCCTTCAGCGGGTTGGTGTCGTCGAATCGGAGATTACACAATCCACCGTATTCTTCCGCCAGGCCGAAGTTCAGGCAGATCGACTTGGCGTGGCCGATGTGCAGATAACCGTTCGGCTCGGGAGGAAAGCGCGTATGCACGCGCCTCTGGTTTTTGTTGTTTCTGATATCCTCTTCGACCATCTGCCTGATAAAATCCGCAGACGGTCTGGTTTCAACTGCAGACATACGATTCTTCCAGGCTGAAATTTTACTACAAAACGCGGGGCCGCTCTTGGCGGTCGCGGCTCGGATAGAGTTGCGTCGGATAGAGTTGCGGATGTGGCGCCGCAATTTCTCAAATTCTCAAAACCGAAAATCCTGCGGCTTCGATCGAAGGAAGGCCAAACCATCGGAGGTCATCCGCATCGTGGGGTACATATTTCCCGATGGACGAGTCAGTCCCTTATCTATCAGCCTGTCAATCAGATCGAGAATCTCCCCTTCGCTGAGATGCGAGAGCAAGCCATAGGTTCGGTGGCTTTGCATGTGGCGCAGTTCCCGGGACTTGGAGCCGCGCAGAATTCGGGCGATCTTCTGGCGCCCAAACTGATTGTCGCAGCGGCAGATGCAACTGAGGATCTTCAAGGCCACAACCAGGTCAGACTCACGTCTGGTTGGGATTGAATTCTCTTTGGATCCACGTGGCCGAGAGGCTGGCTGGAGTGGCCGCTTTCTAACAGGCGCGGCTCTGATTTTCCCAGCTTCGACCTGCGCCCGTTCAGGCGCGCAGGAACTGCAATTCCGGCAATCTCGTTTCCCGCTCGACTCGCCGAAGTAGCTCAACAGGTGTCCGCGAAGGCATTGGCGCCGAAAGGGGGAGGCGTAGTCAATTATCCTCTGCAGGTTCTTCAGCTCGAAATCCCGCCGCCGCGCGATTTCTTTGAAATCCACTCCGGGCAGAGACGGTTCTCCGGGGCGCAAGACCCTGGTTCCCCGGCCACGAAACGGAGGTTCATAATGCAAGAGCCCCTTTTGCTCCAGCACTTTCAAGGCTCTTCGGAGCTGATCCTGGTCGAGCCCCGTCTGTCTCGAAAGATCATAAAGCCGGACATACAACACGGGAGAACGATCGGCCGAAAAATCGACCATGAGCGCCAGAGCGTCCAGGACCTGTCCCTGAAGCGAGCCTTCCAGGTCTTCCTGAATGGCCGAGCTGTTCTCCGCGAAGGCCGAGTCATTGAGCTCGACGTGGGCTCGGTTCTCATACGAGTTCAGTCGCTCAATGTAGCCGGCCTTTTCCAGCACCACCAGGCTGCTGTGGATAGCGAACTCGTTTTTTTCGCCCACGGCTTGAGCCAGCTCCCTGGTGGAAAGCTGAGCGATTCCTTCCTGAGCGTTGAGCACACTGTAAACCTGTTTCACCAAATCCGCGCCTGGGTGGCTGCCATCTATAAAGAATTCCTGCAGCCATCGATCCGCGTAGTTGTAAAGCAGCAGGCAGTGTGAGGGCTTACCGTCGCGCCCGGCCCGGCCGATCTCCTGATAGTAGGCTTCCAGAGATCCTGGAAAATTGTAATGAATCACGTAACGGATATCCGGCTTGTCTATGCCCATGCCAAAAGCATTGGTGGCCACGATCACCGGCGCTTTGCCGCCCATGAATTCCTCCTGCACGCGAGTGCGCTCAGCTATGGAGAGGCCGGCATGATAAGCCGCGCTGGCGATCCCGTTCTCCTGCAAGTCTTGGGAGACCTTCTCCACATTCTTGCGGCTGCCTGCATAAATAATTCCTGGCCCCGGTGTCTGGCGGATGATTTTAAAGATCGCGCTCATCTTCCCGGAGTCACCCTGAACGGGAGCAATTTCGAGGTACAGATTGGGCCGGTCGAATCCAGCCACGACGACGGCCGGCTCGGCCAGTCCCAGATTCTCGACGATATCCCTGCGCACGCGAGGCGTGGCCGTGGCTGTTAATGCCAGCAACCGGGGCCTTCCCAGTTTCTCGACAGCCTCCCGAAGGCGAAGGTAATCAGGACGGAAATCGTGTCCCCAGTACGAAATGCAGTGTGCCTCATCCACCGCGAAAAGCGACACCTTCTGATCCTGGATGGCCCGCATGAACATTCGGCTTTTGAAGCGTTCCGGTGTGATGTACAGGAGCTTGATTTCTCCGGCGCGAACACTGTTCAAGCGGGCGAACTGTTCGTCCAGCGAGACGGTGCTGTTAATGAAGGTAGCTGGGTAATTTCGACGTGCCAACTGATCGACCTGGTCCTTCATGAGTGCGATCAGAGGCGAGATCACCAGGGACAGGCCATCCGACGTCAAAGCCGGAAGCTGGTAGCAGAGCGATTTCCCACTGCCGGTGGGCATGATAGCCAGCACATCTTTTCCACTTGCCAGCTCCCCCAGGACCTCCTGTTGACCGGGCAGAAAGTCCTTGAATCCGAAATGCCGCTCCAAGAGCGCGTGGTAATTGTCAGCCATCTCAAACGCCCTCAGACTATAACGACGCTCCGACGAAAAATGTGAGAAGTGAGAAGTGCAAAGTGAATAGTGAATGGCACTACACTGGCTCACAGGGGCCGACATTGTTCGCAATTAAGAACCACGCCCTTCCACTTTCCACTTTTCACTATTCACTCTTCACTCTTCAGGAGAAGGAGCTTTTTACCTTTTACTTTTCACTTCTCACTTTTCACTTTTTTTTATGTTATGGTATCGCCCGGCTTATGCAAAAGGAGGAAGCGGTTGGCCGATATTTTCCCCCAATGGTCTAACAAAGTGCCTGTTTACCTGGCTATGGGCGTTGCAGCTCTGGTCATTATCACCACCGCAGGAATCTGGTACTACTTCTCTCCTGAGTACACGGCGGTAGGCTATCAGCCCGAGCAGCCGGTCCCGTTCAGTCATCAGCTTCATGTTGGAGAGCTTCAGATGGACTGCCGTTACTGCCACTCTTCGGTTGAAGTTTCCTCAGTGGCTTCGGTTCCACCCACGCAGACCTGTATGAACTGCCATCAACTGGTGGCTCGCGACAGCGAAGCGCTGGCGCCGGTTCGAGATAGCTTCCAGTCAGGCTTTCCCATCGAGTGGATTCGGGTGCATAAAGTGCCGGAGTACGCCTATTTCAATCATAGCGCGCACATCAACGCCGGTATTGGCTGTTCCAGTTGTCACGGCGATGTGAGCCGGATGGTGGAGATCAGGCAGGTTGAGCCGCTCAGCATGAGCTGGTGTCTCGACTGCCACCGCAATCCTGACATGCATCTTCGGCCGCCTGACCAGATTACCAACACCACTTGGGAGCCGCCTCCGAATCAGCTCGAGTTTGCCCGGACGATCAAAGAGGAGCATAACATCGATCCACGGACCGATTGCACGACCTGTCACAGGTAAAAAAGTGAATAGTGAAAAGTGAATAGTGAAAAGTGAATGGTGAAAAGTGAATAAAGACGGAGCTGCCAAGACGGAAAAGAAATACTGGCGGAGCCTGGAGCGCCTGCTGGACTCGCCCGCCTTTCCGGGGCAGAGGGAAGACGAATTTCCGGAGGGAGCATCCTATCCGCCTGACGGGATCAGCCGCCGCAGTTGGTTCAGGCTGATGGGCGCCTCCATGGCCCTGGCCGGCCTGGCAACCTGCAGAAGGCCTGAGGAAGCGATCGTCCCCTATGTGAATGCCCCCGAAAACGTGATACCGGGGATTCCCCGGCAGTACGCCACCACCATGCCCTGGGGCACCAGCGCTTACGGCCTGCTGGTGGAAAGCCACGAAGGTCGCCCCACGAAGATCGAAGGCAACCCCCTGCATCCTTCCTCAAGAGGGGCTGCGAATTCCTGGATGCAGGCCTCCATCCTGGGCCTCTATGACCCCGATCGTCTCCGTAACGTCAACAGCCTGGCACAAGCGGGGCAGGCAGCGGAAGCTACATGGCAGGATTTTGCCGATTTCTGGAACCAGTCCAGCCAGGAGTTAGAGGCTTCCGGCGGGCAAGGACTGGCGGTTATCGCAGAGGCTTACTCGTCGCCCACCATGGCACGGCTGGTGGCCCGGTTCAGACAGCGTTTTCCCAACGCCCGCTGGGTGACCTATGAGCCAGCCGGCGACGACAATATTTACGAGGGCCTGCGACGCGCTGCCGGACAGGCGTACAGGCCGGTCTATCACCTGGAAAGAACCAGCACGATCCTGGCCCTGGATTCCGATTTCCTTCTAACGGAGAGCGAGAACATCGCCAACACCAGAGGCTTTGCGGCTGGCCGGAAGGTCGACGGCGAGTCGGACGGGATGAGCCGGCTCTACGTCGTGGAAAGCTCGCTTTCGCTGACCGGCGCTAATGCTGACCATCGCCTGCGCCTGCAAAGCCGTTCCATACCAATTTTACTGGCAGCTCTGGCTCAGCGCCTGGGTGTCAACCTGGAGGGCGGCTTGGCTCAGGCTGCCGCGGCGCTCCCGGACCCCGAATTGCAGGGCAAGCTCGATTTAATTGCTGATGACCTCGCGAGTTCCGGGGGGCGCTCCGTCCTTTTGGCCGGAAGGCGTCAGCCGCCCCAGGTGCACGCGCTCGTTTTCGCCCTCAACCAGGCGCTGGGAGCCATCGGTGAGACTGTGACTCTGCACGAGTTAAGGGATGCGGAATGGGGCAATACGTCCGACCTGGCGTCACTGGCGGTCGAAATGGGGCAAGGAAGCATCTCGACCCTGGTTGTGCTTGGGGCCAATCCCGTGTACACGGCGCCAGTGGATTTGGACTTTGCCACAGTCCTGGAAAAGGTGCCTAACCGCATTCATCTCGGGTCCCACCTGGATGAAACTTCAGAAATGGCCCAGTGGCGCCTTCCGCAGTCTCATTTTCTGGAATCTTGGGGGGACGCTCGAGCTGCAGACGGCACGCTCAGCGTCATTCAACCGCTGATTGCCCCGCTTTTCGACAGCCGGAGCTCCGTTGAACTTCTGGCTGTGCTGAATGGTAACCCGGAAAGCAACGGTTACGACCTGGTCAGACAGACCTGGCAGGAGGGCCTTCTGAGTGGGGAGGATTTCGAGTCGCGCTGGCGGAAGGTTCTTCACGATGGGGTTTTGGAAGACAGTGCTCTGCCTCCGGTTTCGGCTGCTTTTGGTGCTGGTCCTGCCGGCGCGGAACCGATTGTCCAGACCGACGGTCTGGAAGTCGATTTCCATCTGTCACCCTCTCTCTACGACGGCCGCTTTGCCAATAATGGATGGCTTCAGGAGCTTCCCGACCCTGTCACCAAACTTACCTGGGACAATGCCGCATTGGTCAGTCCGACGACAGCCGAAGCCCTGGAGGTGAAGAGTGGCGATATCATCAGTCTCACCTGCAGAGGCCGAAAGATTGAAGCGCCGGTCTGGATCCATCCTGGGCAGGCCGACGGCTCCATCTCCCTGGCGCTCGGATACGGGCGAAGCTCGGCAGGCGTGGTAGGCAGCGGAGTGGGATTCGATGCCTATCAACTGCGGCATTCAGAAGTGCCTTACTTCGATGGATCGCTGCAGGTGGAAAAGACCGGCAATCATTACGACTTTTCGCAAACCCAGGAACACTGGTCCGTGGAGGGCCGCCCGCTGGTGCGTGAGGCCAGTCTGGATGAGTATCGTTCTCGCCCCGGCTTCGCTTCGGAGCCTGACGCCGAATTGCATGGCGAGTCTCTCTGGGATGAGCGGGAGTACACAGAGGGATATCAATGGGGGATGGCTATCGATTTGGGCGGTTGTGTCGGCTGCAATGCCTGCGTGGTGGCCTGCCAGAGCGAAAACAACATTCCGATCGTCGGTAAGGAACAGGTCCGAAATGGACGGGAAATGCAGTGGCTACGGGTGGACCGCTACTACTCAGGTGACATAGAAAATCCTCAAGCCGTATTTCAGCCCGTGCCCTGCATGCAGTGTGAGAACGCTCCTTGCGAGCAGGTTTGCCCCGTGGCTGCCACGGTTCACGATCGCGAGGGGATCAACGCCATGGTATACAACCGCTGCATCGGCACCCGCTACTGTTCCAACAACTGTCCTTACAAGGTGCGGCGCTTCAATTTTTTCAATTACACGAAGGACACACCCGAACTGGTACAGATGGCCATGAATCCGGATGTGACGGTGCGCTCCCGCGGAGTCATGGAAAAATGCACGTACTGCATCCAGCGAATCAATGAATCGAAAATCGCCGCGCGGCGGGAGAACCGTCTGGTTGAAGACGGCGAGATCAAGACGGCCTGCCAGCAGACTTGTCCGACCAATGCAATCGTATTCGGGAATATTAATGATTTGAACAGCGAGGTTTCCAAGGTAAAGAAGAACAATCGCAATTATGTGCTCCTGCCCGAGCTGCACAACCGGCCGCGCACTTCATACCTGGCGAAGATTCGCAATCCGAATCCCAAGTGGGGGGATGTGGTGTGAGCGAAGTTCCAAGTTCCAAGTTCCAAGTTCCGGGTTTCACGCACGGGGATCTGGGACGCGAGATCCCGAGTGGTGCTGCTCTGTTGGGGATTGCTGTTCTTTTCCGGCTGCATGCGAGGCTGCACGTCGAGCCGGCCGCCCATCGACATGGTTCCCAATATGGATAACCAGCCCAAGTATCGGGCCCAGGCGGCCAGTCGTTTTTTCTACAACGGGGCCGCCATGCGCACGCCCGTGGATGGGACCGTCGCCCGCGGCGACCTGCGCGCCAATGAGGCTTTGTACAGCGGTAAGGATGCCGCTGGAGCTTTTGTGCAAAATCCGCTGCAAGTTGATGAGGATCTGATCAGTCGGGGAGAGGAACGTTTCCAAATTCACTGCAGCCCCTGCCACGGAATTCGGGCTGATGGGCAGAGCGTCCTTCTGGCGCGGTCGGGTCTCCAGAGTACCAATCTCCTGGAAAGCCGCATCCGCGAAATGCCCGATGGCCAGATTTTCGACGTGATCGCCAATGGTCTGGGACTGATGCCCAGTTATCGCCACCCTGTCCAGCCTGCGGATCGTTGGGCGATTGTTGCTTATATCCGCCGGCTCCAGGCTGCCCAGAGTGAGGGGGTGAGGGAGTGAGTGCAGTCCGAAGCATTCCAAGGGAAACCCTTCCAGACATCGATCCGATCGTCGAGCGACCTCAGCTGATTGCTGGAAATCCGGGCTTCCACGGCATTACTGAGGCCGTCGCCCGTGCCGTAGAGTGGACGCCACCCCTGGGTTGGTACATTGTGTTTGGGATTTCCGTCAGCATGCTGGCCGTGTTCCTGATTGCCATGTCCTGGCTCTTCTGGGAAGGAGTCGGGGTCTGGGGGAACAATATTCCGGTAGGCTGGGCATGGGATATCACCAATTTCGTCTTCTGGGTTGGAATCGGTCACGCCGGAACTCTGATCTCGGCTATTCTGTTCTTGTTCCGCCAGCGCTGGCGAACTTCTATTAACCGCTCTGCCGAGGCGATGACTATCTTTGCGGTCATGTGTGCGCTGTTATTTCCCGCCATCCATACTGGGCGGCCTTGGCTTTCATACTGGATGTTTCCCATTCCCAATCAAATGGACATGTGGCCTCAGTTCCGCAGTCCTCTGATGTGGGATGTCTTTGCGGTATCCATTTACTTCACCGTGTCGCTCATTTTCTGGTATTTGGGGCTGGTGCCTGACCTGGCCACGCTGCGTGATCGGGCCAAAGATAAGACCCGCCAAGTGGCCTACGGGATTTTCGCTCTGGGCTGGCGTGGATCGCATCGACACTGGCTGCATTACGAGCGCGCTTACCTGCTTTTGGCGGGCCTTGCCACGCCGCTCGTCCTGTCGGTGCACTCGGTCGTTTCCTTTGACTTTGCCGTATCCCAGATCCCGGGCTGGCATACCACGATTTTCCCGCCCTATTTTGTGGCGGGCGCTATTTTCTCTGGAATGGCCATGGTCATCACTCTGATGGTGATCTCGCGCGTGGCTTTCAAACTCGAGCACATCGTCACCCTGCTTCACTTTGACCGCATGGCCAAGCTCATTCTCCTCACGGGCAGCATGGTCGGATATGCTTACGGGATAGAATTCTTCATTGCCTGGTACAGCAGCAACCCGTACGAAGGCTTTGCCTTCGTCAACAGGGCCTTTGGGCCCTACGCCTGGGCTTACTGGATTATGGTCTCATGCAACGTGCTGTCGCCGCAGATCTTCTGGTTTAAATGGGCCCGGACCAGCATACCGGTACTCTTCGTCATCTCGATCTTTGTCAACATTGGGATGTGGTTCGAGCGTTTCGTTATCATTGTCAGCTCGCTTCACCGGGACTTCCTGCCGTCGAGTTGGGGTTATTTTTCGCCGACCATCTGGGATATGGCTACGCTCCTGGGGAGTTTCGGCCTCTTTTTCACCCTCTTCTGCCTCTTTGTACGCTTTCTGCCCATGGTAGCCATGGCGGAGGTGAAAGGCGTGCTTCCGGAGGCGCATATGCATCGCCCGACTATGGCTGCAGACACGGCCATCCTGGACAGGCAGTGGGACGAAGTCGAGCTGACTGAGCCCGTGCCAGGTCCGGGGACGACTGTCAAGGGCGTCTCGGGAGTGCTGGCCGAGTTCGAGAGCCCTGAAGCTCTCAAAGAAGCTTCACGCCGGGTCCGCGAGGCGGGATTCACCTCCTGGGACGCCCATAGCCCGTTCCCTGTCCACGGGCTGGAGCGAGATATGGGACTCAAGAAGTCTCGGGTGGCCTGGTTTGTCCTTATACTGGGACTTTCCGGAGCTGCTGCGGGTATGCTGCTCCAGTGGTGGGTGAGCGCCGTTGCCTATCCGTTGGTGATCAGTGGAAAGCCGTTCTTTAGCTGGCCGGCCTTTGTCCCCATTATGTTCGAATGCGGAATCCTGGGAGGGGCCGTGGGCGCTCTCTTTGGCTTCTTGATTTTGGCCCGGCTGCCGCAGCATCATTTCCCATTCTTTCGCTCGCGGCGCTTTGATCGTGTGACCGATGACAAGTTTTTCATCTCGGTCGAGGCTCGCGATCCCCGATTTAGCCTGGAGCGGCTGCAGCAGTTGTTTGAAGATCTGGGCGCCAGCCATGTAGAAATACTTGAGCCTTGAGGCCTGAGGCTCCTTTTGGCCATGGGCCGATTATGAACTTTAACGCACTGAGGTCTCATGCAGACGCATAGGAATTCGGATTCAAGAATTGACATATCAAGCCTCAGGCCTCGGGCCTCAGGCCTCAGGCCTATTCTCCCCGCCCTGGTCGGAGTCATTGGACTGGTGGCTGCAGTCTTGCTTGGCGTCAGTGACGCGCGTCAGTTCTGGCACTCTTACCTGGTGGCCATCTTCTACTTTCTGACGCTGGGGCTGGGTGGGGTCTTTTTCGTGCTGCTGCAGTTTGCCACCCGGGCCGGTTGGAGCGTGGTCGTCCGCCGCCTTGCCGAGCACGTCATGGGCGTATTGCCGCTGCTGGCGCTCCTGACCGTGCCCCTGGCATTCGGAGTCCATGAGCTGTATGAGTGGTCTCATGCCCAAGAAGTCGCCCAGGACCCGATCCTGGAGCACAAGAGTTCTTACCTGAACACAGGCTTCTTTTACGTGCGTTCTGCAATCTACCTGGCTACATGGTCTCTGCTGGGCTGGTGGTTCAGGCGAGCGTCGCTGCGGCAGGACGACAGCGCTGATCCCGCTATCACGCGTAAGCTTCAAAGCGCCAGTGCTCCCGGACTCATACTGTTTGCTCTCACGCTCACCTTTGCTTCCTTTGACTGGATCATGTCTTTGACTCCGCACTGGTATTCGACTGTTTTTGGCGTCTATATTTTTGCGGGCTGTGTTTTGGCCATTCTGGCCTTTCTGATCATCCTGGCTTTGTCGGTGCGCGGGGGTGATCTCGTGCCTGAGCACGTCATCACTTACGAGCACCTCCATGATCTTGGGAAGCTTCTGTTTGGCTTCGTGGTGTTCTGGGTTTATATCGGTTTCTCGCAGTTTATGCTGATCTGGTATGGGAATCTGCCGGAGGAAACCATCTGGTATGCTCATCGCCTGGTACCCGGCTGGTACGCGCTGACCATCTTTCTGGCAGTGGGCCATTTCGTGCTGCCCTTCTTCTTTCTCCTTCCCGTGTCCGTCAAGCGCCGGAAAGCGACACTCTATCTGGCCGCCGGCTGGCTGCTGGCCATGCACTACCTTGATCTCTACTGGATCGTGATGCCCACGCTTCACCCCGAGGGCTTCAATCCACATCTGCTGGACCTGGTGACCTTTGTGGGCATTGGGGGATTCTTTCTCGCCGGTGTAAGCTTCCTGATGCGCGGCGCCGCGCTCGTGCCCATCCGTGATCCGCGCCTGGCTGAATCGCTTTCCTTCGAGAATATGTAAGGGTTGGCGAAACCAGTCTGGCTGAAATTGAAATTCAACTTCAAGCCGTTTATTTTCAGCTATTTACATTGACATACTCGAGTCGATTGATTTAAACTGGTGTCATCAAAAGGAGAATTTTATGGCTGAGCATGACAAATTAATTAAGGTGCTGAATCAGGCTGTTTCGTTGGAATATACCGCAGTGATCCAGTACAACCAGCACAGCATGCTGGTCACAGGTCCGGACAAAGCGATCTTTGAGGATTTCTTCAGGGACTCATCCAAGGAGGCCCTGAGCCACGCCAAAATGTGGGGGGAAAAAATTGTTTACCTGGGCGGTGTCCCGACGGTTGAGGTAGGCACAATTCACCAGTCTACTGAGCTGACGGAGATGCTCGAGATGGACCATGAACTGGAAAAGCAGGTGCTGGAGATTTACCTGAAGGCGCATGAGATTTGCACGCATGTTCCGACCCAGTACCTGCTGGAAGATCACATCATGGCCGAGCAGAATGACGTGGAAGAACTGGCCAAATTCCTGCGCCGCGTCAACATCGCCGGCGGCAAATTAAAAGTGGAAAAGAAGGTCGGTTAAGCCGTAGGGAAGGGGAGAACCACAGCCGGCGAACGCTCCGTGCGCCGGTTCTTCGCCAGTTCCAAAGCCTGCTCCAAAAGCGCCAGTTGGTTGAGGGGCAGGCTCAAGGATCCGGCCGTGTACCAGCCGAGATTTTCATCGTAGCGTTCGCTGCGAATCTTGATCTGTTCTGATTCCAGTTCGACCTGGACTCGCTCGCCTTTTTGTAGACAGTTTGCTTTCATGGGCATAGGTCGATTCCTAAACAGCCGGAGTAGTCTACCTTATTTGAAAGTGATATTCAATTTCAAATTTTGAAAAAGAGTCTGGCCGACGAATCACGCGAATCACACCCATCGATTCACTGACTCCTCCCCTTGTCCCTGAATGCTTGTCGACTCGCGGGCAACCAGGCGGCAGTTCATCAGCACTCGGGTGGCCGACGCGGCCTTCCTGGATTGAAGCCGCTTCACCAGGATCTCGGCGGCGCGGGCGCCCTGCTCTTCAATGGGCTGATGGACGGTAGTCAGGGCAGGGGAAGTCATGGTGGCGAGAGGGAGATTATCGAATCCGACGACGGCCATGTCCTGGGGAATTCTGCGCCCACTTTCTTTCAGGGCCTGAATCACACCCAAAGCCGTCATGTCGTTGCGGGCGAACACGGCTGTGGGTCCGCTTTTCATTTTCAGCAACTCCTGCATTCTCCTGTACCCTTCCATCTGCGTGGAATAGCCGGGAATGGAATCCGTCGCCCGCCAGTAACAACAGGCGCTAATATGTTAACGTTAACGGGGCCGAGGAAGTCTACTTGCGCTCTGAGGTAAATGCAACGAGTTTTTTACAATTTTGCAGAGGAAAATAGATTGGGCCAACGAATCACGCGAATCACGCGAACATTCGCCCGATTCATGTGATTCGTTGGCCAGGATCGAAAGGCTTACTGCGGCGCCGAAAATGTGAAGTCCGCGCTTTGGCTTTCGCCGTCGGCGACAGTAACACTGGCTGTCTGCGTGCCCAGCCTCTCATGCCCTGCCTCGATCTCGTAGGTGCCCGCGGGAAGACCTGAGATGGAGTACTGTCCGTCTGTCTCAGTCACCGCGAAGTAAGGATGCCGCATGACTACTGTATAAGCGCTCATCCAGGGATGAACGTCGCACTTGATGTGGAACATGTCTTCGGCTTGAGTGAATACGTGTGTCGTCTCGGTCATACTGGGGGGCATACCCCTGTTGAACTCCCGATTCTTCTCGGGGAGGGCATGGATGTTGTGCAACAGTTCGTCGGAATTCAGGATTTGGAGAGTCTGGCCAACCATGACACCGAGCACATGAGGCTCATACCGGCATCCTTCCTGATCCAGCACGACCGCCTCGGAAGGCGCCGGCCACTGTCCTTCCGGAAGGCCGCTCTTCACCTGGACGAAAACGTTTCCCATCGTATTGCCTTCGCCCAGCGCCAGCACCTCCGGATAAGCCGGTTCGGTGTGCTTGGCCGCGCAAGCGGGATCGGCATTCATGTTCAAAGGCTGAAAGGTCGGGACCTGTCCCTGGTAGCTGATGACTCCCGTTACCGACGCCGTCCCTTCAGCTACCGGAGGGGCGGGTTGATCGGCTGCAGCTTCTGGTGTTTCGGCGGTTCCAGCCGTGTCTCCACCGTTGCCGCCACAGCCTGCCATGATCACCACCAGGATCAAAGACAGACCTGAGAAAAGTAAAGTCAATTTCCGTAGCATTTAATAAAGTTCCTCCTAAAAATGGCACTGTCACAGGCTCAGGCAAGAGCCAACCCCCGCCCAGCCGCCAATAATTCAAAGGGATTGTATTCCGGCTCGGCAGACGGGTCAAGGGCGTGGGAATTCGCCCCGTTGGTGTGATTCGTCCGGCCGAATCTGACCGAATCTGACTATTGACATAGCGGGCCGAGATAGACAAACTATGGGGCCAGCCGCCGGAAGGGGATAGTCATGAAGGAGGAGCCCGGCGGAAACCCTATACATTAGATGAAGGGACAGGTGATGGAGTTAACACACCACGGATCAGAGCACGAACAGCACGTGCACCACGAAAAATTGGGCTTTTGGCGCCATTACGTTTTTTCCACCGATCATAAAGTCATCGGTATTCAATACGGTCTCAGCAGCCTGATCTTCCTGTTTTTTGGCTTCTGCCTGATGATGCTCATGCGCTGGCAGTTGGCCTTTCCCGGCCAGCCTCTTCCGATTATTGGCGCGCTCTTTGGCGATGCGCGCATGCCCGGCGGGGTCATGTTGCCCGAATTTTACAACGAGCTGGGCGCCATGCACGGCACCATAATGGTGTTTTTGGGAATCGTCCCGCTGGCAGTCGGGGCTTTCGGCAATTATGTCGTCCCTCTTCAGATCGGCGCCCCGGATATGGCTTTCCCCCGGTTGAACATGGCCAGTTACTGGATGCTCGTCATAGGCGGGATCACGATGCTGGTTAGCTTTTTCGTTCCGGGAGGGGCTGCCAACTCCGGATGGACTTCCTATCCGCCTCTGGCTGACATTGCTACCACAGGACAGACCATGTGGTTGATCGGCATGATCTTCCTGGCGACGTCCTCTCTTTTTGGGGCGATTAACTTTATTACGACCATTATTCAACTTCGAGCGCCCGGTCTGACTTTCATGCGCCTGCCTTTTTTTGTCTGGGCTCAGCTTATTACCGCCTTTCTGCTCCTGCTGGCTTTCCCGCCGCTGGAAGGCGCTGCCGCTCTGCAGCTCATGGATCGAGTGGCCGGAACCAGCTTTTTCCTTCCCAGCGGTTTGGTCGTCAGCGGCGAGGTCATCCAGAACAGCGGCGGAGGCAGCCCACTTCTCTGGCAGCATCTGTTCTGGTTTCTGGCTCATCCTGAGGTTTACGTTCTGATTCTGCCGGCCATGGGGATTATCGGCGAGGTGATCGCCAACAATACCCGCAAACCGCTCTGGGGCTACAGGGCACTGGTCTATGCCACGCTGGGTATCGGGTTCCTGTCCTTCATCGTCTGGGCTCATCACATGTTTATCACCGGGATGGGCACGACGATGGCGACCTTTTTTCAGACCACCACCATGATCATTTCCATTCCTTCTGTGGTGATTCTGACGGCGCTCTTTCTCTCCCTCTGGGGAGGTTCGATTCGCTTTAATACTCCCATGCTGTTTGCTCTCGCCTTTCTGCCGATGTTCGGGATCGGAGGGCTAACCGGCCTTCCCTTGGGTCTGACCGCGACCGACATCCCGCTGCATGACACCTACTATGTCATCGGGCATTTTCATTACATCGTGGCGCCCGGGACCATTTTTGCGCTTTTCGCCGGCATCTATTACTGGTTTCCGAAAATCACCGGTCGAGCCATGAATGAAACTCTGGGAAAACTTCACTTCTGGCCCAGCCTCATCTTCATGAATGGGGTCTTTTTGCCCATGATGATCCAGGGAATGGCCGGCGTTTCGCGCCGGCTGTATGACGGAGGCGCCTCTTATAATTTCGCCCAGGACGTGCTCTGGCTCAATGTGGTCATGTCCGTCTCGGCCTGGTGTCTGGCGGTAGCCCAGATTCCGTTCATCGTGAACTTTTTCGTGAGCATTTGGGCAGGCAGGAAAGTCTCGGATAATCCGTGGCAGGCAACCACTCTTGAGTGGGCGGCCCCTTCTCCGCCTCCCCATGGCAATTTCATCACTTTACCGGTGGCCTACCGCGGACCGTACGAATACAGTGTCCCCGGGCACGATTATCTCGGTCAACACCAGCCCGGCGAGGGTTCGCTTGAGAAAGAGGACCTGCCTCGTCGCCAAACTGCGGAGATCTAAGCATCCATGGAAATACCCTATACCGTAGAACCGCGACCCGACACGGGTGTCAACAACGTAAAACTCGGAATCTGGTTATTCCTCGCTTCCGAAGTCATGCTCTTCGGCTCGCTCTTCGGGTCCTACATCCTGTTGCGCACGGGCGCTCCGGAATGGCCGGTCGGCTCTTCCATTCTCAATGTGCCCATGGGGACCTTCAACACTTTCGTGCTGATCGCTTCGAGTGTCACGATGGTAATGTCCTGGGCCTCTCTGATGAGACGGGACACGCGCAAGTACAAGATCTACATGGCACTGACCATCCTGCTGGCGTTAACGTTCATGGTGGTGAAGTACATCGAATATACCGACAAATTCAGCCATGGCCTTTTCCCCGCCACCAGCACGTATCTGGCCATCTATTTCACAATGACGGGCTTGCATGCTCTCCACGTCATTGGCGGGACTGCGGTGAACGCTTATCTTTTAGGGCCGGGCTTCAAGATGTGGCATACCAATCGCGAGCAGTTTACAAATCGCGTAGAGAGCGCCGGCTTGTTCTGGCATCTGGTGGATCTGATCTGGATATTTCTTTTTCCGGTTTTGTATTTATTGTAAGAGGAGGTCGCATGAATCCTAATCACGCTGAAGAGATTGACATCAAAAAGCATGTTCGAGCCTACATGATGGTCTTTGGTGCCCTCTGGGTTCTGACTGTCGTGACGGTAGCGGCCTCCTACCTGGACTTGTCCACGTCAGGAAGCATAGCGCTGGCACTCTTTATTGCGGGAATCAAAGGCTCGCTCGTTGCCTCCTATTTCATGCACCTCATTTCAGAGAGGAAATTGATCTATCTGGTTCTTCTTCTCACGGCGATCTTTGTCATCGGTCTGCTTCTTTTTCCGACCTTTGTGCATGTGGACCAAGTTTCAAGCTAGATGTCGCTGAGGGGGTTTCACATTGCCTTTATTATTTTGTCAACACTGCTGGCTTTCTGGTTCGGCCTTTGGGGAGTTCACTATCATCTGACCTATGGAAATACCGGTTATCTGGTGATGGGAATAATATCGCTGGTCCTGGGAGTGGTCTTGATCATATACGGCGTCTGGTTCTTTGGTAAGATCAAACGAGGAGGTTTTTCATGATCGTTTGGGCCTGTTCAGTTTGTTACGGAGCTGCCGAGTCGCCGCTGATCGACGGTGCCAGACTGTCGATCATTTTTATGCTGCTTCTGACCTATGTGATTGTTGGAGGATTCGTCCTCTTCTTTTTTTATTTGCGGAAGAGAGAAAAACTCTTCACTCAAACTAATGGACATGGAGAATTGAGAGAAGGAGAAGAGTAGATGGAAGCCTTTCTGGGACTGCCGCAAGCGGCGGCAGCGCATGCTGCTGAGATCGACAATTTAATGGGACTATTGCACGGGCTGATTCTGATCCTCTTCGTGGGTTGGAGCGCCTATTTTATTTACGTGCTGGTTCGCTTTCGCGCAGGCAGGAATCCGAAAGCGGATTATATGGGCGCCAGAACTCACGCTTCGAGCTATATGGAAGGAGGCGTGGCGCTGGCCGAGGCTGTACTGTTGATCGGTTTCTCAATGCCTCTGTGGGCCGATCGCGTGAGCGAGTTCCCCGACGAGCATGAGTCGGTTAACGTACGGGTGGTCGCGGAGCAGTTTGCCTGGAACGTCCATTATGCGGGCGCGGACGGGGTGTTCGGCAAAGTTGCCCCCGAGCTCATGGACGCCCAGACCAACCCGCTGGGGTTGGATCGAAGCGATCCGGCTGCTCAGGACGATGTCGCCACCCTCAACCAACTCTATTTGCCCGTGGATAAGCCGGCCATTATCCACCTGAGCAGTAAGGACGTGATCCACAGTTTCGGCATACCCGAGATGCGGGTGAAGCAGGATGCGATACCGGGTTTGACGATACCCGTCTGGTTCACTCCCACGGTAACGACCGCCCGAATGAAGGAGATCCAGAACGACCCCGAATTCACCTATGAGATCGCCTGCGCCCAGCTCTGTGGGATCGGGCATTACCGCATGCGCGGATTTCTTACCGTTTATGAGCAGGAAGAGTATGACGCCTGGATCGCAGAGCAGTCCAGCCAGAGCCAGGCTCAGGGGCAGGACGACTTCTGGAATTAGTCGGAAGGGCCGGGGCCGCTCCTTTACGGTCGCGGCTCGGTTGGTGCCGTGCGTCCTCTTCGTACTCGAACCCCAGGAGGATATCCTCCGCGAACCTCGCCAAAAAAGCTCGTCCGCGCATGCGGGGTTTTACGTCCATTTCGAACCACACGTCCAGGACTTCGTGCAGGTAGATGTTACTGAGCAGCGGGGAAATTACCCCACCTTGGGGGAGTCGCCTGCTCCGGGTCCCATCGCCGGCCTTCCTCCATAACGCTGCTGGTTTAAAAAGCTACGGCCAGGATTACACGATAGTCTTTTAACGAAAAGTTTTTACTGCCAGGGCAGGATATTCACCACTTTCCGCAGGAAATCATTCAAGAAGTCAGAAAGAAACGGCTCATTACTGCCATAGCAGTATAACAACCCCCAAATGGCCCCCGAGCGAGTCGCTGCGTCTGATAGGAATTGTTTTTACCGCGAAAACAGTAAAATAGTTTATAATCGCGCCATGCAGCCCAAGTTTGGACAGGTCATTCG
>JBOGJG010000434.1:0-1536 GCA_050747825.1 Acidobacteriota bacterium
TACTGTAACTGCTCATATACTTTCTTTATCTCTCGCGCGCTTTTCTTCGCTGAAAGCCGAAGCCCCTTTTTGCCTTTGTTCAGGTTTGCATGTGAAATTACTATACTTGCAGTCCCAGTTAGAGAAACGATTTTCGGGGCCCTTCCTTATCAACCTCCAACATCATTAGTGTCCGGACGTTAATCGAACAAATTCAGTTGATTAGCCGAAATGGCCTGAATGTCATCTGTGATGATGTTGTGAAGTAGCTGATTCAATGGCATGCGTTCGAACATGGTCAGACTCAAAATCTGTAGCATTTCATAGAGACTTGCTGAGAGGTTGAGCCGCTTTTTGACGATGGCGACGAGCACGTAGACCGAGACCGCGATCCAGATTTGCGTTTTGACGGCGTTCTCGGATGTGCCGAAGAAGACGTTGATACGAAGATGCTGCTTGATCCATTTGAAAAATAATTCGACTTGCCACCGGCATCGATACAGCTTGGTGATGGTGATCGCCGGCAGGGCGAAGTGGTTGGTCAGGAACACCAGACGCTTGCCGGTCACAGGGTCTTTGAATCGGATACGCCGCAGTGGCGTGTCGAAGTCCTGACGCGAGTAAAAGCCGGTCAGCACGATGGTCTGATCGCACATCAATCCCGTGCTCCGGTCGACCGGATGCGAATAGCGACGCTGGGCGTTGAGGTTCGATTTGGCGCGCGTCACAAAGAAGCTGCCCGCCTCGTGCAGGCAATGCAGCCGTTCGAAATCGATGTAGCCTCGGTCCATGACGTAGAAGGCGCCCGGTTCGGGCCGCAACAGGTCGAGGACATTGACGTCGTGCACCGTGCCGTCGCTGATGTGCAGGAACGTGGGGATGTTGCCGCGCAGATCCAAGAGCGTGTGCAGCTTGATAGCCGCCTTGGTCGAGCGAAACGGCGCCCAAGGAAACACCGACAGGCACAGGTCGATGGTGCTGGCATCGAGCGCGTAGACCGTCTCCTTCAGATCGACACCAAAGGGCTCCTCGGCATACAGACGACGGGCGATTCCAATGAGCGACAGGGCAAAGTCGGCATAGATGCGCCAGTCGCGCACTTCGTTGGCATCGGCCAGCGTGCTGCGTGAAACCTGGCTCTTGATGCCCATGTGGTACAGCTTGCCCGCTTGCGCCCGCAAACACGCTTCGATGTCGCGCAAACTCTCTCGATAGGTCAGTTGGGCAAAGGCCATGCAGAGATATTGATCGAGGCAGGAAAAGCTCTTGACCTTGTGCTCTCCGCCGTAGCGCGCAACACAACGGCGAAACGTCGTCAGCGGCACATGCTGCGTGACTTGCGCGAAGACAAGCTTGCCCACATTCATCGATGCCTCCTGCGAGTGAATGGCTCGCAGAATCGCAAATCGACACGGCAGACTTCAAATCGAGACCAAGAAGCATCATGAGATATCTATTTCAAATCAACTGATTACCACGTTTCGGTCGTTTAACGTCCGGACAGTAGTGAATAAACATGGTTTCTCATTGCTTCGTTTCAGATGTGAACGCATAGAT
>JBOGJG010000435.1:0-25507 GCA_050747825.1 Acidobacteriota bacterium
GGACCTGACCCCTGACCCCGATGTGCTAGGCTATTCAGTCTAATGAGGATCGGCGGCAAGTTTCACCTGACCTACTGCTCGAACATCCACCCGGGAGAAAGCTGGCAAGAGGTACGATCGAACCTGCAGACCTACCTTCCGGCGATCCGACAGCAACTGTCCCATCAAGGGCCTTTCGGCCTCGGACTGCGCCTATCGGCTGAGGCGGCGAAGGCCCTGGAAACATCTGATAACCTCACCGAGTTTCAGTCCTTCCTGGCGGATCAAGACTGCTACGTCTTCACCATAAACGGCTTTCCCTACGGCACGTTCCACCGGGCGCGAGTCAAAGAGGAAGTCTATCTTCCTGACTGGCGGGATGAGCGCAGGCTCGAATACAGCAATCGTCTGGCCCTTATTTTGGCAGGGCTGCTGCCTGACGATCCGACTTTGGAAGGAAGCGTCAGCACGGTCCCAGGCGCTTTCAAGCAAAGCGTACAGTCGGTCGAAGATGTCTCCCGCATGACCGACCTCCTCTTCCGACACGTGATTTTCCTGGAGAAACTGCGCAGGCAGACCGGAAAAATCATCTCTCTGGCCCTGGAGCCGGAGCCCTGCTGCTACCTTGAGACGATTGATGAGACCGTATCCTTCTTTCGCCACTGGGTCTTTAATCCGTCGCGCCTGGAAGGGCTGGCGGTCGAACTGGGCGTCTCCAGCGAGGAGGCGGAAGTGATCGTACGCCGCCACCTGGGTGTCTGTTGCGACACCTGCCACATGGCGGTGGAATTCGAAAAGCCCGCGGCAGCTCTGCAGCGGCTGGGAGCTTCCGCGATAAAGATCTGCAAGGTCCAGATCAGTTCGGGCCTCAAGCTTGAGTTTCAGGCTGGAGACGGACGTCCCCAAGAACTGCTCGGCCCATTTGCGGAAAGTGTTTATCTGCACCAGGTGGTTGAGCGCTCGGCAAGAGGATTGAGACGCTATGTCGATCTCCCCGACGCGCTGGCCCGGGAGCGAGACGAGGCGGCCTCTGCTGAGCCGCAGCCAAATGACCGGGTAAAAGAGTGGCGAGTCCATTTTCATGTCCCCATTTTTCTGAAAGACATGCAGCATTTCAGCACTACCCAGGATTACCTGGCTGAGGTCATCGACTTTCTCAAAACAGAAACGGTTTGCCCCTATCTGGAAGTGGAGACTTATACCTGGGAAGTCCTTCCTGACGAGTACAAGACGGAAGACATGGGCAGCGCCATTATCCGAGAGTTGCGATGGCTGAAGGAACGACTGGGTGGCCAGGGTGAGCCTTAATGAGAGCTGGCATCTACCTGCGCCTGGGACGGGTCTCCAATCTCCCCACCGTCTGGACCAACTGCCTGGCTGGATTAATGCTGGCGCGGGGAAGCGCTGATGCAGCCGGTCTGTTGCCTCTTCTCCTGGCGCTCTCGTCCTTTTACGTCGGCGGGATGTTTCTAAACGACGCATTCGATTACCAGTTCGACAGGAAGTTTCGACCCGAGCGCCCGATTCCCGCCGGGAAGATCTCAAGAAGAGAAGTGTGGGTTGTCGGATTTGGCATGCTGATCCTGGGGGAAGCGCTGCTGGGCGTGGCCGCCACGCTCGAGCCCCGATCCGCCGGCGCCCAAACGCTGATCCTTGGCTTGCTGCTGGCTCTCTTGATCGTCTATTACAACTACAGCCACAAGCGAAGCTCGCTCAGCCCGCTGGTCATGGCACTCTGCCGAGCGCTGATCTACCTTATTGCCGCTTCGCTGGCAGCTCCCCTGCTTATCTCTCAGGTCCCAGTCGGGGCGACAATGCTGATTGGCTACCTGGCCGGGCTGACATACCTGGCCAAGCAGGAAAACTTCGCCGAAATTGGAAATCTCTGGCCTCTGGTCTTTCTGTCGGCGCCTTTTATTTACACTTCTCCCTTACTTCTACAGTTGAATTCTTTTACCCTGATTTACCTCATTTTTATGGGTTGGGTTATCTATTCTCTTTCCTTTCTACGGGGGACAAAGCGAAGTATCCCCCGTGCCGTCATCAACCTGATCGCTGGAATCTCTTTACTGGACGCCGTCCTGATCGGAACGACACAGGCAGGAGCAGAATGGGGCTGGCTTGCCGTGGGCGGCTTTGTGCTGACTTTACTTTTGCAGCGTTTTATCTCAGGAACGTAAGTTACAATAAATCAAAATGATTATCCGGTCAGCTCAGCAGAATTGCTGCACATCGCTTACAAGTGCAAGGCCCAGGACAGCGGAGCGGCCCCGAATTATCGCCGGTCAGTTTTGCTGAGCGAAGCACTAGGTCAAAGGTATGCCAAAAGACCCTTCTACGGAATTTGCCAGGGGAGAGGCGGCTGAAGCCGCAGGGGAACAGACTTCTGCGGCGGGCGCCGGGAAGAGTTTTTTTGGCCACCCACGCGGTCTGGCCACGCTCTTCTTCACCGAGCTGTGGGAACGCTTCAGCTACTATGGAATGCGCGCGATATTGATTCTGTTCATGACAGCGCCAGTCGCGACGGGAGGACTGGCATTCGATATCACCACGGCGGGAGCGATTTACGGTCTATACACGGCCTCTGTTTACCTGCTGGCCCTTCCTGGAGGCTGGGTGGCAGACCGGCTCATGGGACAGCGCTACTCCGTGCTTCTGGGCGGCATCATCATCGCTTGCGGCCACTTCAGCATGGCCTACCCGGTTATCGGCACCTTCTATCTGGGATTGGTTCTGATCGCCGTCGGCACGGGACTGCTCAAACCCAACGTCAGCGCTATGGTGGGAGACCTGTATCCGGAAGGAGGTGCCCGGCGAGACGCCGGCTACTCCATCTACTACATGGGGATCAATATCGGCGCCTTTATCTCCCCCCTGGTATGCGGCTTTCTGGGCCAAAGGATTGACTGGCACCTCGGATTCGCCGCGGCTGGGATCGGGATGGTCCTGGGGATTATTCAGTACCTCATGGGTGCCAAATACCTTGGAAGGGCAGGTCTGCTGGAGAAGGCGCCTCTGGAAAGCCGGCATGACGCGCGAAGGCGGCGCGACATCCGCAGCCTCATCCTGGGCATTGCCGTCGTAGCTGTCCCGGTCTTGCTGATGGCTACTGGAGTCCTCAACCTGAGCATAGTGGAGCTGGCCAATGCGGGCGGCATATTCATTGTCGGACTGGCCGTCGTCTATTTCATTGTCACGTTGGCCTCGCGCGACCTCAAGAAAACCGAACGCAAGCGCATTATCGTCATCTTTATTCTCTTTATCGCCGCCGCCCTTTTCTGGGGAGCGTTCGAGCAGGCGGGCTCATCGCTCAATTTGTTTGCCGAACATCAGACTGACATGTCAATCCTGGGCTACGAATTTCCCGCCAGTTGGCTGCAGTCGATTAATCCTATTTTTATCATCATCATGGCTCCCGTCTTCGCCTGGCTTTGGGTGGCGCTGGGGCGGTATGAACCTTCCAGTCCGGCCAAATTTGCCTTCGGACTGGTTTTCGCGGGTCTGGGTTTCCTGGTGATGGCCTGGGCGGCCATACGGTCGCAAGGAGGCAGCCCGGTAAGCCCGATGTGGCTGATCGTCACCTACTTCCTTCACACAACCGGCGAACTGGCCCTGAGCCCGGTAGGATTGAGTACTGTGACCAAACTCTCGCCTCACCGCCTGGTAGGACAGATGATGGGCGTGTGGTTCATGGCCTCCGCCCTGGGAAATCTCATGGCTGGACGGGTCGCCGGCTTCATGGAAACACTTCCGCTCTCAGATATTTTCGGCGCTGTCTTTCTCACCACGACCATAGCCGGCCTCGTCCTGGCCCTGCTCTCCAAACCGATCACGCGCTTGATGTCCGGAGTCAAATGAGGCCTAGGCCTTCAGGCTGGCCAGGAGCTCCTGGCGGGTCACGGAGGCGGTGCCGAGCTTGGCGACTGCTATGCCGGCGGCGTGATTGGCCAGCAGGGCGGCCTCGCGCAGGGAAGCGCCGGCCGCGACAGCCAGAGTCAAGGTGGAGATGACCGTGTCTCCCGCTCCCGTGACATCATAGACTTCCCGGGTCACAGTAGGGATATGGAAGTGTCCGGAGCGGTCAAAGAGCGACATACCTTCCTCGCCACGGGTGATCAGGACATACTCCGATTCAACAATCTCCAACAGCCTGCGTCCAGCCTCCAGAAAAGAAGGCTCATCCAGCATGCGAACGCCCGAGGCTCGTTCAGCCTCCTTTTGATTGGGCGTGATGATGGAAGCCCCCCGGTAATTCGAAAAACTATCCAGCTTGGGGTCTACGGCTACAAATTTCCCGTTCTCCACACACCCATTGATGATGGCTCGAACCATATCGGGCATCAGGACACCCTTCGCATAGTCCGAGAGCACGACGGCGTCGGCCCTGGGAACAGTTTCCTTGAAAATCCCTACAATTTGACTCCGGGCGGCATCAGGAACCGGCTTGCGGTCTTCCCAGTCAGTCCGGCAGATCTGCTGGTGCTGGGCCATGATGCGAGTTTTGATGGTGGTAAGACGGCCCGCCTCAATAACCACGCCCGAGCTGTTGATATCCATCCGGGCAAGTTCCTGCAGGAGCCGGTCCCCTGCTTCGTCCTGTCCGATCACCCCGATCAACAGAGGATTGGCGCCCAACACCCTCAAGTTGGCAGCCACATTGGCGGCGCCGCCCAGATGCAAGCTCTCCCTGAGGACTTCGACGACGGGTACCGGCGCCTCGGGAGAGATACGCTCCACTTTTCCCCAGATGAATTTATCCAGGATCAGGTCACCGATCACCAGTATGGACCGGCCCTCAAAGCGCTCCAAGGCCTTCGTCAGGCAGGATCGATCGATACTCACAGGAGACTCCTGGCCGCACGCAGGACCGGCTCCACCTCAATGGACCGGATACAGAGGGGCTCTGCGTAATGAAGGCAATAGTAGCCGGGGCAGGGGATGCAGGGCAGATCGGACTTGATCAACTTATGCTCTACCCCCCAGGGATACCAGGCGTCAGAATTGGAGGAACCAAAGACCGCCACGATCTTCTTTCCCAGCGCCGCCGCGATATGCATGGGTCCGGTATCGTTGCCTATATAGAGATGAGCGAGCTTCACCAGCGCCGTAAATTGGCTCAAAGGGAGCGGCTCGATCAGATGGATCGTCCTGGAAGAGGCCGTTTCAATCTTCCGGAGCAGGGCTTCCTCACCGGGACCCACCGTCATCACGACAGTCGAACCTTCCGCGCTCAGCCGCGAGGCCAGTTGGGCGAATTTCCCCGGCTCCCACTGCTTGGTATCGAAAGTCGCTGAGGGATGAATCAAAATGAAGCTTCCGTTTACTCCAGTATCTAACAGCCTCCTCCGCATGGAGGCCAATTCCTGCTCATCGACTGCCACCTGCAAAGGCGGAATCGGCTCAACCGGAAATCCGAGATGCTTCAAAAACGCCAACTGATTCAACACAGTGTGCAGGCTGTTTCGCCCCCAGACCTGAGCGAAAGGAGGCACTTTTTCATTGTAGTAGCGGGCGTTTCGGCCTTGTGCGTATCCCACGCGACGCCTGGCGCCCGAACAGAGAGCGATCAGAGCGCTGGTCGTGCCTCCGTGCAGGTCGATGGCCGTCTCGGGCCGATAGGATCGAATCGCAGATAAGATCCGCAGGCGAGAGATCCATTTGTTTTCCCGCGCCGGAATCGTAAAGAGGCGGTCGATGTGAGGATTCCCCCTGAGGACCTGGTCAAAAGGCTCTTCGACCACGACCGCCACCTCACACCCGGGCACACGTTTTGCGACAGCCGGAAGAGGGGTCATTAGCACCGTGTCACCCAGTGATCGCAGTCTGATCAACAATAGGCGCTGGTTCATTGTATAAGATAGTTCCAAGTTTCAAGTTCCAAGTTCCAAGTTTTAGATCTCGCAAGAGCGAGAGCTTCTGCCGAAATTGGCAAGTAAACCTTAATGACCAAAGCCCGCTAGTGCGTTTCCGGCAACTTGGAACTTGGAACTTGAAACTTGAAACCTGGAACTATCCCTTCTCCGGGGGCTCGATGGTGGCCTCGTCAATCAGCATGACCGGAATGTCGTTGCGGATGGGGTAAACCCGGTGACAGGACACGCATTTGAGGCTTTCGCTGTTAGGCGTAAGCTTCACCTCTGACTTGCAGGCCGGACAGGCCAGGATTTCGAGTAATTCGGGACTTATCGTCATTCTTTCTCCTTCTCAGAGGCCGTGAGCTGGAGGCCGGAGGAGGTCTCTGCGCGTCTAGGGGCCGCTCCCTCACGGTCGCGGAGCGGCCCCTCCTCGCCGAAAACCTTCTCCAGCCTCCTTCCTCCGGCCTGAATCTCTTATTGTACCCGTGCCTGCAACTTCATGGTAAAAAGTTTGCGGTATTCTGATCCCCCGGGTTTGAGGACACTCTGGTATAGATGAAATTCGTTCACTCTGAGCCGGCCAACTCTCTCGTCCGCTCCCTGGTTCCGAATGGAATCGATCAGCTCTCGGAGGTTCCTGCCCGACTTGAGGCGTACAACCGTAAGATGAGGCTGGAAATCGCGTTCTTCGGCATCAAAACCAAGCTTGACCAGCGCCGCTTCCGTCTGCCGCTGCAATTCCCGGAGCGTCTCATTTCTTTCGACTCCGACCCATACGACTCGTGGCCGGGCTGGATGAGGGAAGACACCGAGACCGCCGACCTCGAGCTCAAACTCACTCGTCCTTGCCGAAACTTCCTGTAGAGCCTCCTGGATCTGAGGGATCTTTCCTTCATCGATATTTCCCAAAAACTTCAGGGTTAGATGAATCGACTCCCCTTTGACCGGCCGCCCATCCAATTTGAGTTCCTTGAGCTTCTGCCCAATGGCGTCCAGCCGCCCGGCCGCTTCGTGCGGCAGATCAATCGCGACAAACGCTCGAATCACGACAATTGTGTCCTCAGCCAGTCGAGTGCAAAGCGGGCGCTGCGCAGCCGGATGGTCTCTCGATCTCCCGAAAACTGCAGCTCCTTGACTCTGCTTGATCCTTCTCGGGTGGAGAGGCCGATGTAAACTAATCCGACAGGCTTTTTTTCGCTGCCGCCTGAGGGCCCGGCAATCCCTGTCACGGAAAGTCCGATATCGCTCCCAACGCGTCGGCAGATCCCTGAGGCCAGTTCCTCTGCCACCTCCGCGCTGACCGCGCCGAATTTCTGCAAAGTGGCTGTGTCCACGCCCACAAGCCGTGACTTCAGGTCATTGCTGTAGCAGACGACACCGCCCAGATAATACTCCGAGCTGCCTGGCGTCCGGGTCACCATCTCTCCAACCAGCCCTCCCGTGCACGACTCGGCGCTGGCCAGTGTCAGTCCCCGGCTCTTCAGCAGCTTGCCCACGACTTCCTCCAAGCTTTCATTCTGATCGGTAAAAACGGACTCGCCCAGGGTTTCACGGACGCGCTTGACCAGGTCTGCCAGGTTCTCCTCGGCATTGCGACTCACTGGACTGCACCACTGAAAGGAAAGCTCTATGATCCCGGGAGACGAAAGAATGGTCGTCTCGATTTCCGGGCAGGACGAATAAATGGGGCTGATCAAGGCGTCTACCTTCGATTCCGCCATGGATGCCACTTTGAGCTGACGGCAGTACTGATGCGCCGTTGGCTTGCTTTGACGGATGCATGGAAGGACCTGGTTCAGGACCATGGACTCCAGTTCCCGGGGAGGGCCGGGGATGAGGAAAATGAGCCTGTCGTCCCTTTCAAGAAAAAGCCCGGGAGCGGTGCCCTTCGGGTTGCTCATGATTTCGGCTCCCTGGGGGACCATGGCTTGCCGGCGGGTATTGTCGGTCATTTCCACTCCCAGACGCCGATAACGCTGCATCAGTTGCTCGAGAACAGCAGGGTCCGGGATCAGCTCGAGATCGAGCGCCTGCGCCACCACCTCACGCGTGATGTCATCGTTGGTCGGGCCCAGGCCGCCAGTCATTATCACGATATCGGACGCCGTCAGAGCAGTCAGGAAGGCATCCCGGATTTCATCGGCGTCATCTCCGACCACAAACTTGCGGGCCACGCGAATCCCGAGGCCGTTCAATTGCGCCGTAATGAACAGGGAATTGGTATCCAGGCGCGACGGAGTCAGTAATTCCGATCCGACGGCGATGATTTCTGCCCGCATGAGATCGCTTACTCTTTCTTCTTGAACAGATAAGCGGAATCATGAAGCCGGGCGGACGTGCCGTCATGCACGGCATACTCGCCCCCGCTCCACATAGAGGCGCCTCCAAATTCGCCCTTCTTATTGAGGGCGTAAAACTTCACATCGAAGTTGGGATGTCCATCTTCGTCCAGAAGATAGGGCTCAGTGGTGTTCCTGGCGATACGCTCCAGAACTCTCAGCGTTGATTCTTCCGGCGACAGACCCTGGCGCATGAATTCGACGGCCATGAAACTGGCGCAGGTCTTCAGATTGGCTTCACCGCGGCCGGTGCTACCGCAGGCGCCTACCTCATTGTCCACATAGAGCCCGGCGCCGATAATTGGCGAGTCTCCGACCCGGCCCGGAATCTTGTAGGCCAACCCGCTGGTGGTGGTTACGCCTGAGATTTCGCCCTTTTCGTTGAGGGCATTGCAATTGATCGTGCCCTGATGGCGTAAAATCCGCCCGGCCTGCGCGCACTCGCTTTTGGCCATGGACCTGGGCAGCCGGTCGACTGGATCAATCCAGTCATCTTCGGGACTGAGCTCGCGCTTCCACTTCAACCATTTCTCTCGGGCCGAATCGGTGAGCAGGTCCTGTTTTTGAAACCCCATGGCCAGAGCGAACTTGAGAGCGCCTTCTCCCACCAGGAGGACGTGATCGGTCCGCTCCATCACCAGCTTGGCCACGCGCGAGGCGTACATGATGCCCTCCAGCGCCGCCACAGCCCCGGCGCCGTTGGTGGGGCCGTGCATCACCGAGGAGTCCAGTTGCACCACGCCGTCTGCATTGGGAAGTCCGCCGTAGCCGACGGAATCCTCTTCCGGATCGGCTTCAACCAGATTGACGCCCGCAATTACGGCATCCAGCGTATCGCCCCCCTGCCGGATGACCTCCATTGCCTTCTCCAGCGCTTTCAGACCATTGGCGCTGGAAACGACTACGGGCGGGCCGGCGGCCTGCACCTGCACAGACTGAGCTGCAAATGTTCCAATTGCTGTCCCCGTTGAACTCTGAATAAACTGTCGTCGGTTCATTCGGCCAGTATACTGGTAATTGATTGTCCGCTTTGCTCAGCAATCCGACCAGCGGGGGTCAGGGCCCGCTCCTTACTACTAAGCACCAAAAGCCTGTGTCACTATCCACAACAGCGTTCCGGCATAAAGGCCGGCCACCAGGTCGTCGGCCACGATCCCGAAGCCGCCGGGCAGGGATTCAAAACGACGGGCGGGGAAGGGCTTGACCACATCGAAGGCGCGAAAAAGAAAGAATCCCACAGTCAGTGAGAAGGCGCTCACCGGGACAAACAGGAGGCAGAGCATCTGTCCCGCCACCTCATCAATGACCACCGAAGCCGGGTCAGGATCGTTGTCCCAGGCGGACACGCTGGTCGCACAGAACACGCCCAGAACGGTCAACACAAGAAAAATAACCCAGGGGAGAAGCGTCACTGACGGGAAAAGTTTGGAGAGCGCAAGGACGAGGAAAACACCTTCCAGCGATCCCCAGGTCCCGGGCGCCAGGGGCAGATATCCCACTCCCAGGCCGGTCACCAGCGCGCGCGCAATGAGAACCAATTCACTCCTCGCTTTCGGCGTCTTCTTCTTCCTTCTTGTCAGTGTCGGCCGGCGGCCCCGGAATTCGGTAATTTTCAGTGGCCCAGCGGCCCAAGTCGATCAGCCGGCAGCGCTCGCTGCAAAATGGAAAGTAAGCGTCTTTTTTCTTAACGATAGTCCCGCAGGTAGGGCAGCGCGGTCTTATCCTCTTCATTCTTAAACGTTCAGTGACCCCACCAGATCGTATTCATGGGCTTCGGTGATCTTCACCGGCAGAATTTCTCCGGGACAGGTATTCTCTGTTACGCCGTCATTCAGGTAAACAACGCCATCAATATCCGGGGCCTGGCTGGACAGGCGGCCTTCCCATAGAAGATCGCTTTCCTTGGCCGGCCCCTCGATGAGCACGGGAAAATTTTTCCCGATCAGGCTTCGATTCTTGCGGCGCGAGATCCGCGACTGTAGTTTCATGATTTCCCTCTGGCGGAACTTCTTGATCTTCTCAGCGACTTTTCCATTGAGTTGGTGCGAAGCCGCATCCTCTTCGTCGGAATAGATAAAGACACCCAGCCGATCGAACTCAGCGTCTTTCACGAAAGAGACCAGTTCCTGGAAATCCTCTTCGGTCTCACCCGGGAATCCGACAATCATAGTCGTCCGGATGCTCACCCCGGGAATGCGCGTGCGGATGCGCTCGATCAGATTGGTGAGCGAGCGCCGGTTACCGCCCCGCTTCATCCTTTTGAGCACTTCACGCGAGGCGTGCTGGAGCGGCATATCGACGTACTTGCAGGCTTTCGGGCTGTCAGCGATCGCTCTGAGCAAATCATCGTAGACGGCATTGGGGTAGGCGTACAGGAACCGGATCCACTCCAGCCCCTCAACCTCATCCAGGCGGCGGATCAGGTCAGCCAGTCCACGGCGGTTTCCCAGATCCCAGCCGTACATCGTTGTGTCCTGCCCAACCAGGTTCAGCTCCTTGACTCCTCGCCCGGCCAGCCGGCGGGCCTCGGCGATTATGGAATTCACAGGCCTGCTGCGAAAACTTCCCCGCATTTTCGGGATGACGCAAAAGGTGCAGGGGTGATCACAGCCTTCGGCAATTTTGATGTAGGCGCTGTGCCTGGGCGTGGTCAGAACTCGCGGATCTTTATCCGTGTAAAGGTAAAGCTCGCGAGACTCATATTGGGGCGGCTCGCTGAATTCCTGGCTGCACAGCTTGAGGATACTGGAGATTTCATTTGTGCCGATCACCGCGTCTACTTCCGGAATCTGGGCCTGGATCTGGGCGCGATAGCGCTCGACCAGGCAGCCGGCCACGATCAGGCGCCGGCAGTTGCCGCTCACCTTCTGCTGCGCCATTTCCAGGATCGTGTCCACCGATTCCTGCTTGGCGCTCTCGATGAACCCACAGGTATTGACAACGATGACCTCCGCCTCCTGCTGAGAGGCTGTTATTTCAAATCCGTCCCGGGAGAGCATGCCCATCATGACCTCACTGTCCACCAGATTCTTAGGGCACCCCAGGCTGACAAATCCGACCTTAGGCATAAGCGTGCCATTATACAGAAGTCGGGTGGCTTTGAAATTCCACAAGGATAATGAACTGGCAGAGCGGATACGGTCGGCGGCTGGATTTCTCGATCGGTCCCAGAGCGATCAGGGAGACGTCACGCTGCCCGACTGCAACTAAAACTCTCCTCCCAGGCAGTTCTGCACCAGATTTTCGAGCGCGGGCGGGGCCAGCGACTGGATGGAGGTTATAGGCTCAGGTTCCTTCTCCAGAATGGCGCCGACGACGCTGAGCGCGCTCTTCCCCCTTTTTGCCCGTCGCCATTTTGTACAGCAAGGCGCCGAAGGCGAAGATGTCCGAGCGGGCGTCGGCCCTCCTTGCCTTCCACCTGTTCGGGGGATATGTACTGGAATTG
The DNA here is from genome assembly GCA_050747825.1 of Acidobacteriota bacterium. GTDB lineage: Bacteria > Acidobacteriota > UBA6911 > RPQK01 > JBOGJG01 > JBOGJG01. Next base: position 11,619 of record JBOGJG010000435.1, read on the forward strand.
TGCCCACGAGGGTCCCGGCCTGGGTCAGCGGACTGGCCGGACTGGGGCTGGTGGCGGTGACCCCGGCGCTAAAGCTGGGCGGAGCGCCCGCACCCCCGCCCCCGCTCCCAGGCAACAAGGCTTAGCCAGGCCGAAATCCACCAGCTTGGCGCCGGACTTGGTGAGAATCACGTTGGCCGGCTTCAGGTCGCGATGTACGATGCCCTGGCGGTGGGTGCGGTCCAGGGTCTCGCCTTCCTTTTCGAGAAAACCTCGATTTTACAAGTACTTACGTCCTCAATTCTCAACAGGAGACTTCGAGTAATCAATTGATTTTATTCGACTTATAATTGGACACCAGTGGATAGACTAATATACAATTGAATATCCCATTGATGTGTCAACTGCATTCGGGGATTCGGAGAGACCGAGAGTTGACGCTCGACCTCGAATGCCACCACGCTCAAAAAAATCCGTCAACTTTGTTCGATACTTTCTGAAGGAGCCCGTTTCGATGCCCACTCATTGTGTTGGTCGATCGCGTAAACCAAACGAAACTCGGGTAAACCGGAAAGAGCGGAGAGAATATCAATAGTGGTCTGGGTAAACGCCGGAAAAGGATGTCGGCTCCGGGACTTATTGAGAGGTAAAAAAAATCTTTGGCTTGAATTTTCGAGGATTCTTGGTCAGAATGACCTCATTTACCTGAAAAATCAAAGCTTAACCTTGATTTTTCAAGGGAAATAATTGGAGGGTCGGGCTGGATGCTGAGAGACATGAGGGTAAAACGAACGAAACACCGGAAGCACGTACTGCGGCTCCTTCGGACCTTTCCCGTGGTCGGCATCGTCGGAGCGCGACAGGTCGGCAAAACGACCCTGGCCCGAACGATCGTATCGGAGTACAACGGCCCCACGCACGTTTTCGACCTCGAGGATCCTGCCGACCGGGCGCGACTCGTGGATCCCGGTTTAGCACTGCGTGACCTGACGGGTCTCGTCGTCATCGACGAAGTCCAACTCGAGCCGACGCTCTTCCCCTTGTTGCGCGTCCTCGCTGATCGCCAGGAACGACGCGCGAGCTTCCTAGTCCTCGGGAGTGCCTCCCCGTCTTTGGTTCGTGACAGCGCGGAGTCGTTGGTCGGCCGCATCGCTTATCATCGCATGAGCGGGTTTGATCTGGACGAGGTGGGTGTGGACCGATGGGAATCACTCTGGATTCGCGGCGGCTTTCCGCGCTCCTTTCTCGCGGACTCCGAGGGGAAGAGTGCGGAGTGGCGACGCCAATTCATCGACACGTTCTTGCATCGGGACCTCCCGCAGTTGGGAATTCGGACTTCACCCGCCACCCTGCGGCGGTTCTGGACCATGCTCGCGCACTACCACGCCCAGACGTGGAACACCTCCGAGTTTGCACGTTCGTTCGGCGTATCGGACATGACGGTGCGAAACTACCTGGATTTGTTGACTTCAACGTACGTCGTGCTTCAGCTTCAGCCTTGGCATGAGAACATCCGGAAACGGCAGGTGAAGTCACCGAAAATCTACATCGAAGACTCCGGTTTTTTGCACACCCTCCTCGGACTGGAGACCAGGGTCGAAATCGAGCGCCACCCCAAACTGGGCGCCTCCTGGGAAGGTTTCGCGCTGCGACAGGTCGTCTTGCGAGTGGGCGCACGACCCGAGGAATGCCACTTCTGGGCGACCCATGCCGGCGCGGAGCTGGATCTTCTCGTAGTCCGGGGTAATCGTCGATTGGGATTCGAATTCAAGCGAACGGAAGCTCCGACTACCTCCAAGTCGATGCATTCGGCCCTCCAGGACCTCTCTCTCGAGCATCTCGATGTGGTGCACGCCGGCGAGCATACGTTTCGGCTTACGGAGCGTATCCGAGCGGTCGCGCTGCGGCGCCTTTTGGCGGACATCGAGCCGCTCCCCGACTGAGTCGATCCCATCGAAAGCCGCGCGTTCTTCTAATCACTTGTCCTCGATGCGGCTGCCGGATGGAAATCCTTAATTTGTTAGGACGGTCACACTGGCTTCCTCGATTTCAGGGCGCGCCGGGCCCAGACCAGTCAAACGGGATATGCTTACTGGACTGGACCAGCCCAGCTCCACTGAAGGCCGAACGAGCCGGCATTGGTGTGCATCTTTAAAAACAGCCATTGCGGCTTGACGAGGAACATCTCCAGCTTCGTAATCTTCAGATCGTCCTAGTTGAGAATGATTCTGATGCCATGCGCACTTCATATCAAGGAGATTCGAGGATGCAAATGAACCCTCTTTTTTTCTTTCTCGCACTTCTCCTGACAGGCTGTCAGCATCGGCCTTCTAACAAGATTCCCATTTCTGATCAGAACTCCATCTTCGAAGCTGATGCCCATCCCGTTCAATTGCTGGATCGTGGCGCCGGAGAAGGACCGGCCTGGCATCCGGAACTTGGTCTGCTCTTCAGCGGTAGCGGCCGGATTACCCGTTACGCCCGCGACGGTTCGGCCACCGTGTATCGGGAGCAGGTCTCGAACGGACTGATGTTCGATGCCAAGGGACGCCTTGTTGCCTGCGAACCGGGACTCAGGCGAGTGACCCGCAAAGAAGCCGACGGAACAATTATCGTCCTGACCGACCAATACGAAGGAAGTCGTTATAACAGTCCGAACGATTTAAGTATTGATTCCAGCGGGCGCATCTACTTTTCCGATCCGCGCTATGGTTCCCGCGACGGCATGGAAATGCGGGATGCGGATGACCGGGAGATTGAGGGAGTGTACCGGATCGATCCTGACGGCACCGTTAGCCGCGTCATCACACACGAAGTGGATCGTCCGAACGGTGTCCTCGTTTCCCTCGATGGACGATTTCTTTATGTCGCTGACAACAACAACAATAATGAGGGTGGCGCCCGTAAGCTCTGGAAATTTGATCTTGATCCCGCCACCGGGGATGTGGACTTGGCCAGCCAAATACTGGTCTTCGACTGGGGCACTTCCAGAGGACCGGACGGAATGGCCCAGGACCGTCAGGGTCGGCTTTATGTGGCGGCTGGCTTGAACCAGGCGCATCTACCCTTCGAAACGGTTGAGCCGTTTCGGGCCGGCATCTATGTATTGAGTCCGGACGGAGAACTGCTGGCGTTCGTTCCCGTTGGCAATGACGAGGTAACCAACTGTGCCTTCGGCGATGAGGACCTGCGGACGCTCTTCATCACAGCGGGCGGAACTTTATGGTCGATCCGCACCAGTGTCCCGGGAGCCCCCGTCTGGCCTTGAACGAGCGCGAGATCGCTCGCCCCACTTACAACCTCTTCCCAAAGAAATCGTCGCTTTCCCCCGTCTTTTTAGATGAGCTTTTGAATCAAACTTTAACCTCTGCTAAACGTTCAGAGGGGTCCGATGTCTATTCCGAGTTCCAAGATCGCCGCAGGTTACACTGGAGGCCCTCAGGTAAGCTATTATAGCCTGAGGGGGACGGTAGTTCCTCAAGTGAGTTTCAACTCCGTCGCCGCAGCAGCAAGGGTCTTGTCAAGCGTCCACACCTTGCAATGTGCAAGTAGCGCGGAGGCAAGCAGGTGCATGTCGATCCAACCCAGGCCTCGGCCGGCGAGTTTTCGTTCAGCAATAAGGGTTAAAACCTCGTCGTGTTCGACAATCGGCGTAGCCGGTAACGCTCCCAATAGATTCAGTAATTCGTCTCGGTTGCGGAGTCTTCCGCAGGCCAGCTCGCCAATCACAAATCGATGGCAAAAAACCCTCCCTCCCTCGAGTAATACGGCCAGTCGCTCGTTGCCCTGCTTAAGATGTTCAATCCAGACCGATGTATCGACTAATGTCATCACGCTGCTGGAGATCGGCGTCGGGGAATCGGCTTGATCTCTTTCTCGGTTCCACCGAGTGCAGCAAGACGGCGAGCACTCTCCAGCGCAATGAGTGCCTCTAGGCCTCGTCGAACCAGAGCCGTCTTTTCCGTCGTGCCGGTCAACTTCGCCGCCTTCTCCAGCAACTCAACATCGATGTTCAGAGTTGTGCGCATATGCATAAAGATGCATCAAACGTGCAGATATGTCAACTCCGAAAGCACCTTACCTGGGGCGGTGACCATTCAGTGGGCGGTGACCATTCAGTCACCAGTGACCACGGGCGGACTCGCTGACTGGCCCAACTCGTATTTGCCGCGAGACCGACTGGATGAGTTGGCGAGTCCGACCGGTGCTTCAACGGCTCGCATTCGGAGTTAGGGATGAACGGGACTGGCCGTCGATGACCGATAAGCAGGAGTGGCTCCGCCATCGCGAGTCGTCTGGTCGTGCGCTTTAACCGGGGGGCTGTCACTCGTCCGTTTCCAGCATCTTCAGATACGCGGCCAGGGTTTGGACATTTTGAGCAAAGGTCTGAGATGAGATGATTTGCTGCCTCGGGACCTCCCGGTCCTCGGAAGATCTGCAGGGTTTCGTTTTCCCGCATGAGGAATGTGCGATCTCCAAGGGTGCCCACTATGTCCTCCGCGGCGAAGACTGAGACGATCCGATCCTGCCGCCCGATGCTTCCCGCTTCAATCCAGGCGCCCCGCTCGTCCAGCGCATTCAGAATGGCACGAACCCGCGAGGCCAGTTCTTCTCTCGAACGAGCACCAGGCGGAATGGATCCGGCCTGACGGCCGGCGCCGATCGGCAGGGCGTCACGGCTCCAGGGCGAGAGCCCGCTGACCCGGTCAGGGCGGTCGGAGTCGGAAGAGCACTTGGAGATGATCTCTCTCGTCCACCCCGAGTAATCGGCCTGTCGCCACTTGTCTACGCCTGCTCCGCCCTGCCACAGAAGCTGCCCTTTGCCGTCCTCGACGATGGACTGGAAGACTCCGTCCGGCCACCTACCAGGCATAGTGCCGGCCCGCCGTCGAGCCAACCTGGCTGTAACCGATCACCTGAGTACAGCGGAAGCAGGATTCCTGAGCCGCCTGCGTCTCCAAGAGCGCGTACTCGGGAATCATCAACGTGCTTCCCATCCAGAGGAGAGCCCCAAGAAGTATTTTGATTGCTTTCATTGATCTGCCTCGAGTGTATATCCGTCCAAATCAGCTCCTTTCAGTCTATTTACCACGAGAAATGATCACTTCCAGATCTTTTAGAATCTCGGCGACTCGAGAACGGAAGAAAATTCTTTCCTTGAACCATGAAGTAAATCACGGACTCCAAGCAGTGGTGCAATCGGTTGCGGCTCAGGCACCCATTACCTTCCTGAGTCGATTCCACCGATCCCGCACACTTCCCGATTCTTCCTGTGCGAGAGCTTCCGTCCATCCAAATTCTTAGTGTAGTGTCTCCGAAATAGGTTGACAATTGCCGGGTGGGGCTTGCGCGCCCAAATCGCTAAAATTCAAAGCGCAGGCCCAGCATAATCTCGCGAGGGCCAGCAAAGTCGGATCTAGAGTAGATCGAGTCGATGGTGGCCCGGGATCCCGGATTGGAGATGTTCATCTCGGGCACATCGAAACTGGGATTGCCCCACGCGTTGGTGGCGGTGGCCTGAACGCGCAGCCAGCTTTCGTCCCCGATCTGAAAGCGTTTGAACAATCCGAAGTCGAAGACCGCTCTGCCTGGCCCTACGATAATGCCCGCGCCGGCATTTCCAAAACGGCCGTTCGGCGGGACCACAAAGGCGCCCGCGTCAAACCAGCCATCAATGGAGCGTTGATCCGAAGGCAAGTTTCCGTCCCCGATGCGGTCCGGCCTCCCGCCGAAAGTGTCGGTGTTGGAGGGATCCGAGCCCGAGAATTCCGGTGTCAGAAATTGTCCGGTCTGGCCGATAAAGGTGCTGCTGATTTTCCAGCCGCCCAGGAGGTGATCCAGAAAGCCCTGCCCCATTGAAAAACGACGGCCTGCGCCAAAAGGCAATTCCCAGATCAAATTGGCAATCAGCCGGTGACGGGGGCTATAGCGGGTGTTTCCCCGTTCACAGGCGCGGCAAAAGGCGTTTTCGATTATGATTCCGCGCTCCACATTCCCGTCGTCGTCCACGTCTGCGAGACTCTTAGCCCAGGTCCAGTTGGTCTGAAAGTACAGGCCTCCCCTCATTTTCCGCTCAAGATTCACGGACAGGGCGTTGTAGCTGGAATTGCCTCCGTTGTCGGTCATCCTGAGTTCGCCGAAAAATGGAAGCGGCCGCCGATCGTTTGAAAAAGGTTCGGTGCTGGGAGGAGGCTGGTTAGTGTTGCGACGAAAAGTCAGTTGAGTCCCTTTGGAACCGATATAGGAGAGGCGCAGGCCGGTATTGAAGCCGATATCCTGTTCCAGAGTCAAGTTCCACTGCTGAATGTACGGATTGACCACATCGGGCGCCGTGAAGCGGAACTGAATCGCTCCCATTGTTTCCTGTCCCAGAAAGGGATCGTCGAAAGTCAGGACCGCTTCCCCACCTTCGATGCTGTTTCTGAACCTCCGTTCCACAGTAAAAGGCCCGCTAAAGATCTGATTGGCCGTAATGCCCGAGGTAAAATCGTCGTAGTAAATGCCGTAGCCGCCCCGAACGACCGATCGGGCATTGCTAAAGGGCCGAAAGGCGAAACCCAGCCGGGGAGCGAAGTTGTTTTTATCTCCAGCACGCAGGCCTCTTCCCGGAAATCCCGCCTCATCCGCCGTGAGGATGGGGATTTCTTCCGGAAAGCTCGGGTCAACTTTGGCCAAACTCGCTTCCGAAGGCACGACCACGCTTCCGGTGGCTGGATCGAAACTGGAGAATACGTCGAACTTGTCCACCTGCGGACTGTTGTAATCCCAGCGAATTCCATAATTAAGAGTGAGTCGCGGCGTCAGGTTAAAATCATCTTGAAAGAACCAGTTCAGGTGGTAATAGCGGATATAAACCGTATCTCGCTCGGTTTCCACGAAAGTGGTCTGGGGAAGTCCCAGCAAGAAGTCGGCGTAGGAGAAGCCGGTGAAAGTCTTCTTGAAATCGTAACGCCCGCCGTCTCCAAACCGGTAACTCGTGTATCGCTGAGGCACAAAAGCTATACCCATCTTGTAGGTATGACGGCCTTTGATCCATGTCAGGTTGTCCGAGATCTGAGCGATTTCTTCTATGTAGTTGGTGGGACCTGCGATTCCAACTCGATGAAAGCCGCTGATGCGCACATCAGGCGGCGCAAAATCGTCCGAAGGGGGCTCCGGCAAGCCCTGGATGCCCAGCATGTCGATCAGCTGATTGGGATCCACAGGCAAATTTCTGCGGTCGGCATGGCGGCGCCCATAGCTCAGGATGAATTCGTTGATCAGAGCCGGCGAGAGCGTCCAGGTGTCGGAAACGGCCATTTGCGCGCCGGTGCTTCTTTGCCGCCGGAATCCGATGATGTCGGGCGGAAGCCCTCCTTCCAGATTGCCCGGAAGGCGGACGTTATACATGAGGCGCCAGTAAAGACCGTGCTTCTCAAACACATTGAAGTCCAAACGATTTACAAACTGATGCAGTTCATCCAGGCTCGCAAAACTGCCGCGAAAGTTGTCTGTGAACGAATCAGGGGGGCCGAAATTGGGTTCGGGGAAAAAACGCTCCTGCCAGGCCAGTGAGCTGGGGTGCAGCATTTCGGCTGGGATGTTGTTGTTGGGGAACGCTTCTCCTGTAAAAGGGTTGATGATGTCGATGTCCAACTCGGAGAAGTCCCCTTCGCGCATTTTTAAAGTGGGCAGGTTGGGCGTAATCACGTCGGGTCTGCTGTCGCGGTCGTAGTCATAAGAAAAGAAAAAGAAAGCCTTATCCCGTACGATCGGTCCACCTAGGGAACCCCCCACCTGGTTGTTCTGGGTGAACAGTTCCTCACCTGTCTGTGGATCGATGGGTCCGCGGGTACGGGCAAAGAATGGGCGCGCCGAGAGAGCGCTGTGGATGTTATTCCAAAAGAGTGTGCCGTGAAACTCGTTGCCTCCCGATTTGGTGACGGCCGTGACGTTGCCCAGCTCACTGAACTCCGCCCTGGCATTCACGTATTCAAAACGCACTTCCTGCAGGGACTCGAAAGAGGGGTTTAAGGGGCCCAATTGATTAGCGAAGGCCGGAGAATTCGAGCTGGCCCCATCGACATAGAAATGAGTCGTGCTGGCTCGGCCCCCTCCGAAGGTACGGCGCGAGCCGCCGCCCTGAACGGCCGTGGGGGTCAGCCAGGTCAATTTGTACAATGGCGCCGGGCCGTGAATGTTGGTCGGTAGATCGCGCAGCTCCCGAAAGGTTCGGCTCTGGGCTATGGTCGGGTTCTCCGAATTCACCACCGGCGCTCCAGATTCCACTGTCACCTCGGTGGCCAGCTCTCCAACCTCCAGTTGGATGTCGATCCGCACCGTTTCAAGGGCCCCGACATCGATGTCCTCGTGTACGAACCTCTTGAAACCGGACAGTTCTGCGCTGACCGAGTAAGAACCCGGAACCAGATGAGTGCCCCTGTAGTTGCCACGGTCGCCGGAAATAACCGTCCTGCTGACATTTGTCGCCTGATTGCTCACCGTCACTGAAACCCCCGGCACGACAGCCCCCGTATCGTCTGAAACAGTGCCGGTGATCTCACCAAACGTGACCTGAGCCTGGGCGAACCAGAAAGTTGAACAGATTACGGGCACAGAAACAAGCGCCCGCCGGAAGATTCCTTCGCCTTTCATTGCCTTTCCTCCATGAAGCAAAGTTAGTGCACTGGCCTAACCCGAGTCAAGCAGAAATCCAACTATACGGATGGAGGGTGGGGACTTTAATCCAATAAATTGATTAGTCGGGCAGGAAAATCCAAAAACTCCAAGAACGGTCTTTGCATTTGGTATTTACCGTCCCTTTTCTCCGGACTCAGTTCCCTGGTCCTGCGGAAATTGCCCGGCTTCCGCAGGTACAGGGCAACTTTTACCGTCTCGCCAGGCCAGAGCGTGGTGATCGACCCGGTGTTGGCTGCGCTTTGAAGCAGAGACTGGATCAAGCCGCGAGGCTCCTCCTGAGCTTGAAGCCCCGGTCATGGCGGTACAGCGCATTGTATTCGTCTGAAAAGTTGGTGACAAAGAGGTCGAGCAGACCATTGGCGTCATAATCTCCGACCGCGATTCCCATGGACCCTTGTTCACTCCCGTCTTCCGCCACGGCCGTTCCTGAGAGAAGTCCCAGTTCAGAAAAAGTCCCGTCTCCATTGTTGCGGTAAAGTTTATTGGCGCCAAGACATGTGACAAGAAGATCGACCCATCCGTCGCCGTCGTAATCTCCTGCACAAGCTCCCATCCCCCAGCCGGGATACGCGACCCCGGCTTGATCCGTCACGTTGCTGAAAGTTCCATCTCTATTATTGCGATAGAGCTCATCGATTCGACAATGTACTTCTTGTCCGGCGCTGAGTGGTGCTCAAAAGTGATGCCCGCCTGCTTTGTAATATCCAAGAACTGAACGGACTGACCGGAGCCGGCCGGAATAAAGGGGATCAGTGGCAAGAAGATCGCCAGGGACCTGATGTTTCGGATCATAATGAGGAACGCGAGTTGCGGCGCAGGCGCCGGAGCGAGGCGTAGATTCCCGAAAGGTCGTGGGCGCCCAGGCGGGCGCTGCCGAAGCGATGGCGGTAATAAAGCTCGGTGACCTGAGCCGGCAGCGGATTCAGGAAATCGGGAGCGATTCTGACCGCAAATTCGGCAGGTGTTTCCGAGGACCTCTTGACATAGCCTTTTCGACGCATGACTTCCAGCAGTTCAACATAGTAATCCGGGGCCAGGTCTGAACTCTCCAGCCTCCCTACCCGCCGCTTCCAGAGTGCCCTCAAATAGGCCCTGTTGCGAAAGCAGAACCAGCTCAGAGTCATCAGAAGCACTCCTGAAACCAGAAATACCACTTCAACGGCACGCAGGCTGAGAAGCCCATCAGGTCGAAAGGACCTTACCTGCTCTCGAATGTCTGCGGAGAGTTCCCTAAAGTCGCCCCAGCCATAACGAATAGCGCTGGCAATCCCGCGAAAGAATCCAACCTGCTTCTGCTGATCGAATGTCACCAGTTCCGTCCAAAACACGTCCAGAGAATCGATCAAATGAGAAGCCAGTCTGACCACATAGGGGGACGATCCCTCGTTACCGGGCGGAGTCGGGTCAAATTCAACCCAGCCCAGGTCGGGAAAGTAGCCTTCAACCCAACTGTGGGCATCCGATTGCCGGACGATAAAGCGTTCGCTCCACTCGTTGTATTCACCGCGGCGAAAGCCGTTCACAACTCGGGATGGGATATTGGCCGCGCGCATCATCACCGCCTGCGCAGTGGCAAAAAATTCGCAATGCCCCTCCCTGCTTCCAAAAAGGAAGTCGTGAAGCGGGTCGTCCGCCACAGCCGATGTATTCTCCAGAGAGTACTTATAATTCGATCGCAGATACTGCTCGAGAATCAAAGCTTTGCCCATAGGATTGTCCTGCCTGCCGGTCAGTTCGCGGGCCAGGCTCCTGATATCAAAGTGGATGTCCTCAGGGAGCTGCAGATAGCGTTTTTTAATCGCATCCGGGATTTCCCCCTCCACAAAACGGTTCATCCGATCGCTTCGGGTGATGAGATCGGAATCGACCGTGTACCGGAGGCGGCTGCGCCCTCTCCGGCCCAGAAAAAACGAGTCATTGGCCTCCTCAAGATCGGAAACTCGGCGCAGTCCCGCAATCTGGATCATCCGGGGAGCCCCGAAAATGATGTCGCTGAAGGGCTCCAGCATAAAGGTCTGGCGGACCAGGAATTCCTCATCCCTACCTCTGCTCCTCTCCGCTACCAGGAAGACTCCGCCTCTTTTCCGAATCTTCCCACGGCTGTTTGTGCTGCGCCAGCTCCTGCCGTCGTAATGATCCAGGGCAATGCCTCGCCACTTCAATTCCCGGGCCAGATTTTCGACTTCCGTATCCACTTCCACCCGCATGACGATATCGGGGCTGGAAATAATCCTCCCGATGTCACCCAGGACCACCGTGTTGGAAAATCCGCTGAGATTCTGAGCATTCAAGTGGCCGCCTCCCAAAAAGCCCAGTGAACTGCGCGGAATAGCCAAAAAGATCGGTATCGAAATCAGCACGATTGACGCTGTGATCACGACCGTCGCCTGGACGTATCCTTTGATTGAAAAATCGGCCGAGCGATTGCGCTCGTAGGCCTTCTTGTTCTCGAAAAGGATGAACGTCAGAATCGAGAAGAACAAAAAACCAATCAGTGAGAGCAGGAACAGGAGAGAAATCGTAAACGTTGAGGCCAGGAGCAGGAATGCGAAAGAGAGAAGGTAAAGCAGCAGGTAGTCGCGGTCGCCCTTGGCAGCAACCAGCTTCAGGATGGTGATAAAGACCAGCAGGTGGACGATTGCGGAAATAAGACCTGAGAAAAAGGAAAGGTCAATGGCGAGGAGGCTTAGGATCAGCACAAATGAAAGTCGCTGCACCCATTTGTCAAGCTGAAGGACCCTGTCGCTGAGGCTGATATAGACGCCCAGCAGATAAGCTGAAAGCAGGATGAGGCCGATTCCTCCGGCTGCAAACAGGGAGAGAACTCCGACTGAAACCAGCAGGTGGCTGGACAGTTTAAATGCTCTGTCGAAATTCATCGCCCGTCTCATATCTTCAGAAAGTCTATCCTGAGTCCATCTGCCGCCTGCAGCGATTCACCGGCGGAAAATACAACCGCGGTCGGATCCGCAGCCGCCGAGTTTACCTGAATGTGTGCGCAAGGCTGGACGCAGGTGAGATATTCCATAAGCAGTTCGTAATCTTTTCTATTGCCATTCATGGATATCTGGAATTCTCCCGAATCGAAGCCAAAGCTCTGTCCGCAAGTCTGATAATGTCGGGCCAGCGAGCAGATACAAGAGACCGCTTTCTCAAACTGCCGGCGTCCGGCCGGCAAAGTGTCGGGTAGAAATGTCGAGAAAATGATTTTCAAGGGAGCGTCTTCTTCGCTGCTGAAATCCTTGATCATCAGGCGCCCTAGCTTGGCCGTCGATTTCCAATGAACAGAGCGGGCGCTGTCGCCGCTTTGATAATCGCGGATGTTGTAGAGCACATTGCCGCGGCCCTTGAGGACCTTCTCCTGTGATCCCTGCAGGAAAGGGAAGCGCAGGAAAAGCGATTTCAAATCCACGAGCTCCGGATACACGAAAATTTCACCCTGGGCCGACAGCTTCCGGCCGCGCCAGAAAAACCCAAACGGGAACGTCGTCGTGACTTCGAACCCTTCGATCGCGTAGATCCCCCGGTCCGAGAATTCGCATTCCAGGCTCAGGCGAACCTTCTCACCAGCTCGGATGTAGGGGAAGATCTTCTCCTGGACAAAGAAATTGGTCCCCTCTTGCTTGCCGGCCCCTCGCTTTTTTCCCTTCAACTTCAGGGCAAAGGAAGGAAACAGTTTCTTCACATTGTGAAGGGTGAGAAAAAAGACAGCACGATAACCGGCGTGGATTCCATCCGGCACGTTTAATGAAATCCTGAGCTTCTGCAGTACCAAGTTGGAAACCAGTCCCGAGACGATGAGCGAGGCCAGCAGAAAAGAAAGAACGAGGATGAGAAGATTGTTCCCCGTATTGAAGGTGGCAAAAGCGATGACGAGGATAATCAGCACAAAGAATGCGCCTCGGCGGGTGAAACGCGCGAAATCCCAGCGGTTCAGAAAATCCAGCTTGGCCCGGACGAGCAATTTCGGCACCAGAATAGCGCTGATGACCAGGGCCAGACCCAATGAGATGATCGCCAGGAAAGCGGCGGCGTAGTATTGTCCGTCCTGGCGGGCAATGGAACTGAGGACCGCCAGGATCAGGGCGAGAACCAGAAAAAGCGAAGGCCAAAAGAATTCTCTGACACTTCTCCAGTTAAGAGAGCCGAGACTTCGCACTACAGTGGAACCTCTATTTCCTCCAATAACCCGCCAATGATCGAGGCGGCTTCTTCGGTTTCTCCCAGCGGAGATGAATACTTGGAGCTGACAATCACCCGGTGCGAAAAGATGGGAATGGCCAGGCCTTTGACATCGTCCGGGATGCAATAATTGCGGCCTCTCAGGAAAGCCACGACCTGGGCGGCGCGGTATAATGCCATGGCGCCTCTGGGGCTGATCCCCAGCGACAAATACTCGCTCTGGCGCGTGGCTTTGACCAGCGCCATCAGGTACTCCAGGAGGATGTCCTTGAGTTCCACCTGCTCCGCCTGCTTCTGGGCCTCTAGAATTTCCTGTACCACAATGACGGGCCTCAACTGCTCAGCCGTGTCGTAGCTGATCTGGGAACGAAGGATCTGCTTCTCATTCTCTTCGTCGGGATAGCCCATCTGGATTCGCATCAGGAAGCGATCCAATTGAGATTCAGGCAGCGGATAAGTGCCGTGGTGCTCGATGGGATTTTGAGTCGCGATGACCATGAAAGGATGAGGGAGGGGATAGGTCTTGTCTTCGACCGTCACCTTTCCGTCGCTCATCGCCTCTAGAAGCGCACTCTGAGTTTTGGGCGTGGTGCGGTTGATTTCGTCAGCCAGGACAACATTGGCGAACAGCGGACCCCGGCGGAATTCAAATTCCTGCTTCGGTTGGTTGAAGACGGAGATCCCCGTCAGGTCAGAAGGCAGCAGGTCGCTGGTGAACTGGATCCTTTGAAACGAGCAGTCGAAAGAACGCGCCAAAGCATGAGCCAGAGTCGTTTTCCCGACTCCGGGCACATCTTCGATGAGCAAATGTCCTCGGGCCAGAAGCGTGACCAGAGCCAACTCAACGACTTCAGTTTTTCCCCGGATGACCCTCTCAACCGACTCCTGAAGCGCCCTCAGCTTGCTGTCCAGATTATCCTGGCCCTTGCGAGCAATTATCTCCACGAAGGCCATGATATCGTACCGGCGGCTTTGGCTGCCACCTTATCGGGGGGCGGGGGGCAGGTGGCAGGTGGCAGGTTGCGGGTGGCAGGTGGCCGGTGGCAGGT
>JBOGJG010000436.1:0-36465 GCA_050747825.1 Acidobacteriota bacterium
GGACCTGACCCCGCTATCACCAAACTGATAGCTACAATGGCTATATTAAGCCATTCACCAATGTAAGAGTAAATGCTGCGGGAGGAGTTGCCGGCCACTTCCGTCATCAGCATGCCTTCGGTAAATAGTCCCAGGCGCTGATCAATCTGTCCGTAGACATCAACGGAGGCCGAATATCCGGTGTTGGCAGAACGAAGCAGCGGCTTTCGATATTCAATAGCCCGAAAAGCCGCCATTTGCAGGTGCTGCTCGGGGGCGGCAGTGTGGCCAAACCAGGAATCATTGGTAATATTCACCAGAACCTCGGCGCCCGCCTCGACAAAACTCCCACTCAGTTCGGGAAAGATGCTCTCGTAGCAGATCAGGGTGGCAAAGGCCGTGTCATTTACACTGCCGGTCCTGATCTCCTGGCCGGGGGAGAAAGCACTGACTTCCTGCACCAGCGGCTGAACGAATTGAAGCCACTGGCCCAGCGGCACATACTCGCCAAACGGTACCAGCTCGGTCTTGTCGTAGCGAAAGACGAGCTTTCCGCCGGGGCCCAGCAGGAAGGCGCTATTGTAGTAACGATTGGAGTTTTCGTCCCCTGAGGTGCTGTTAAAGAGCAGATAGGCTTGGCCTATGGCAACCTGCCTCTGCCAGAAGGTCCTGAAATAGAAATCCTGATAAGAGTACGGATTCTGAGCTTCGGGAAAAATCACCCAGTCGGCGTCTTGCTCTACTGCCTGCCTGTAATACTTCGGCAGGCTTTCGAAATACCTGCGGGCGTAGTAATCGATTCCCTCGGAAAGTGAAATACCGGGCTGAATCAAGGCGACTTTGAGAGTTGCTTTCGTATCCGGCTGCCAGAAGTGAACCCGGTAAATACCGTAAAGATTAGCGCCCGCGAAGATCAGCAGGCAAGCGACTGCCAGTCTCCAGCTTCTGAACCTGATCACTGCCGCCACGGCGCAGTTTCCCAGGACCACCAGGAAGGACACCAGGTAAATGCCGCTTAAATCCGCCACCTGTGAGAACCACAGATAGGGGTACTGTGTATATCCAACCAGCGCCCAGGGGAACCCGTTCATGGCGAAATAGTTTCGGGCCAGCTCCGTCATAACCCAGAGACCGGGAGCGCTCAGCAGAGCGGCCCGGGGAGAGCGATTGGCTGAGAGCCCCACCAGCACAGAGAAAGGCAACAGGAAGGCTCCCATGGCCAGGATCAGCAGGAGGTAAACCAGCAGCGCGACAGGCCAATTCAGGTTGCCGTAAACCACCAGCACGCGCGGGATCCAGTAAAGGACTCCGCCAAAGTAGATCCCTGCCAGCAGAAAATGGCCGGCAGTCACCCGCTTCCACCCGGGTTTATCCAGGAGGAAAAGCAGATAAGGGACCAGGGCGATCCAGGCTAGAGGAAAGCAGGAAAAATTTGGAAAAGATAACCATAGTAAAGCCCCTGACAGCAGAGGCCACCAGCATGCAGAGAAAGGTAGGCGATTCTTCAAGGGGATTCGAGCAGTGTGACGTAGGTAGCGAAGCCGTCTCCCTTGAGAGCCGCCTCGGTTTCCAGGGCTTCTTCGCGCGTAGCGAATTCTCCGACCCGCACCCGGTAATATTGATCGCCGCCGGGAGGCTGCAGTGTGGCCGCGTATCCCTTGGTTTCGAGCCGGATCAAAAGTTGTCTGGCTTCTTCAGTTACCTTCATGGCGCCGACCTGGACGGTGTAGCGAATCTGGACAGGATCTTTGGGCTGAGGGGGCTGACCGCTGACCGCCGGCCGCTGACCGCTGACCGCTGGCCGCTGATCGCTGACCGCTGACCGCTGACCACTGACCGCGGTCGTGTCCTTATTGCTTTGGTGCGGCGCAGGCTGCATGACCCGCTGGTAGAACTCAAGCTGATTCTTGATGTCCGAAACCGGGGTTTCCGGCAGGGAAGAAAGCTCCTCAGCGCCGGCCGTTAGTCCTACGAAATGATTCTTCCCCAGAAAGAGACCCAGCACATAGAACACCGCTATGAAAACAAAGACGATGCTGTAGACAGCAAACGCCTGTTTAAAGCCGAGCCTGCTTTTCACGTCCTTTACCTATTTTTCTGCTTCATCTTTTTTTGTTGCGAAAAAGGGCGCCAGCAGGTCTATCGGAACAGGGAAAATGATCGTCGAGTTATGCTCCGCCGAGATTTCGGTGAGAGTGGATAGATATCGCAACTGCAGCGCCATAGGCTCCTTCGACAGAGTCGCGGCAGCCCCGGAGAGCCGCTCTGCCGCCTGGTACTCGCCCTCGGCATGGATGATTTTTGCTCTCTTGTCGCGCTCGGCTTCCGCCTGCCTGGCCATGGCTCGCTGCATCTCAACCGGGAGGTCTACGGCTTTCACTTCGACCAGCGAGACTTTAATCCCCCAGGGATCAGTCTGCTGATCCAGAATACTTTGCAGGCGCTCATTCAGTTCTTCCCTCTTGCTCAAGAGATCGTCCAGCTCAACTTCGCCCAGCACAGACCGAAGCGTCGTCTGGGCCAACTGGGACGTCGCATAAAGGTAGTTCTCGACACTGACAATCGCCCGGTTGGCATCGACCACCCGAAAGTAGACGATGGCATTGACCTTGACGGACACGTTATCGCGCGTAATGACGTCCTGTGCCGGAACGTCCATAGTGATGGTGCGCAGGCTGACCCGCTCCAGCCGGTCCAGCGGCCAGAAGACCAGGATCAGGCCCGGACCTTTAGCCGTGTCTAACAGCCGTCCCAGACGGAAGATAACCCCCCGCTCATACTCGCGCAGAATATTCACCACGGAGATCAGGTAAAGAACGATAATCCCTACCACGATTAGAGTTGTCATAGGTATGCGTTTCCTTTCTCTTTAATCTCCTCCATATCCGAGCTATGCGAGCCCGAGTATGGAGATACTTTTAACTGCAGATTTTGCGCTTGAACTACGCGCACCTTACTACCTTTCGGTATGGGAATCTCCGATACGGCTCGCCACAGCTCGCCGTGGACAAATACCGTTCCTTCATCCTGGCTGATGTCCGTGCGGGCTGTACCGATCAGCCCTTCCAGCCCCTTCTCTCCTGTTGTTACTCGAAACCGGAAGGACCTGATGGCAAGTCTCAGCAAAAACATGAAAATCAGTGCAAACGGGATCGCGATCGCCAGCGCCACGCCCAGGCTCACCCGCAGCTCCGGAAAAGGAGTGTCGATCAGAAAGAGTAGGCCCAGTATCATCGAAATGACCCCTCCGATACCCAGCACCCCGAATCCCTGGACGAGGACTTCGGAGACGAAGAGTCCTATGGCCAGTAGGATCAGCAGGACTCCAATGATATTCACCGGCAGCAACGAAAATCCAAGCAAGGCCAGAAGCAGGCAAATGCCTCCCGCAACGCCCGGAAGTATCGTGCCGGGATTGGTGAATTCAATATAAAGGCCCAGCAGACCGAAAAGGCCGAGAAGGACAGCCAGATTGGGACTGGCGATCGTAGACAGGATTTTCTCGCGCAAGCTCATTTCCAACTCAACCAGCGCCTGTCCCTGGGTGTTGATCGTCTGCTTTGCTCCGGTAAAGCGTGTGATCTCCATTCCATTCAATTTAGAAAGGAGCTCCTGCTCGTTTTCAGCAATCAGATCGATGAGACCGCCGTCAAGTGACTCCTGCGCAGTGTAGGACTTGCTTTCCAGGACGCCCTGCTCGGCCATCTCATAATTGCGATTCCGACGCTGCACGATGCTGCGCAGGTTGGCCAGGTAATCGTTTCTGACCTTCTCCATCATCACTTCGTTTTCGCTCCCGAAAGCGGAGACCGGATGTGCGGCTCCCGTGTTGGTCCCAGGAGCCATTGCCGCCACATCCGCCGAGAGCAGGATGAAAAATCCTGCCGAGGCGGCATGGGCGCCTTTGGGAGTGACATACACGACAATGGGAACCTCCGAATTCAGGATGGTTTGAATGATCTCCTGCATGGAAACCCCCAGTCCTCCAGGAGTTGCCAACTCGATGAGTAAGAATTCCGCCTCGCTCTGTTCCGCCTCTCGCACACTGCTCTGGATGAAGCCGGCAGTGATCGGATCGATAATGCCGTCAATCTTCGTTTTCAAGATCTGGGCATGCACTGGAAAAGCCGAAAAAAAGAGAATGATGAAGAGTACCTGCTTCACTGGGGGTATATTATACCTCTCTGTCCTTCTGATGTTCCGTTTATAATGAGAGCCTGATGTCAATAACTGTTCGACTGTTTGCCTCGCTGAGAGATATCGTTGGCGAGTCCGAGGTCATTCTGGAGTTTGAAGGACAATCGACCACGCGAGAGGTTTTCGAGCAGCTCGGCACGAAATTTCCGGGATTGAAACGCTACGAACCTGTGGTTTTAATCGCCGTTAACCAGGAGTACGGCGATTGGGAGCAATCAATCGCAGCCGGTGACGAAGTGGCCTTTTTCCCACCGGTCAGTGGAGGTTGATTCCGACAGAGGCTTCAAGTGATCGAGATCGTTGAGAAAGAAATTGACCGCCGCTCCGTCATGGAATCGGTGAACGCGCCTGAGTCAGGGGCGATCGTCACCTTTGACGGTACCGTGCGCAATCACAACCTGGGGAAAAAGGTCACGCATCTTTACTATGAGACCTATCCAGAAATGGCGGTCCAGGAGTTGGCGAAAATCCGTGACGAAGCCTTAGAGCGCTGGCCAGTCCAGGCGCTATCCCTCGTTCACCGCGTCGGCCGCATTGAGATCGGAGAGAGCAGCGTGTTTATAGCCGTGTCAGCGCCACACCGCAAAGATGCTTTCGAAGCCTGCCTCTTTGCCATCGACACGCTCAAAGCCACTGTTCCTATTTGGAAAAAGGAATACTTCGAAGGTGGCGAGGTCTGGATTGAAGGCCCTCCCACGCCTCAAGCCTTTAGGCTGTAGGCGTATGGTGACTTGTCTTTCCTGCAGCCTACAGCCTGAATCAAAGCAATTGTCGCCCCGAGAGCGCCCGCGAAATAGTCACTTCGTCGGCATACTCCAGGTCGCTGCCTACCGGGATTCCCAGAGCGATCCGCGAAATCCGGATACTGAGCGGTTTGATCAATTTGGAAAGGTAAAGCGCCGTGGCTTCTCCTTCAATCGTGGGATTGGTAGCCACGATAATTTCCTCGATAGTAGTGTCCCTCAGTCGCTCGAAAAGATTCTTTAATTTTAGATCTTCAGGCCCGACGCCGTTGATGGGCGAGATGGCTCCATGCAGGACGTGATAGAGCCCTTTGAATCCCCCAGTCTTTTCAATGGAAAGAATGTTGAAGGGCTCTTCGACAATGCAAATGAGTTTCTGATCCCGGTTGGGATCACAGCAAAAGCGGCAGGGATCCTTGTCTCCGATATTATTGCAGCGCGAGCACAGAATAAGGCTGGACTTCAAATGCGAGATGGCTTCGGCAAGCTTGAGGGCCTCTTCCTCGGGCTTGCGGATCAGGTAAAAGACCAGTCGCTGTGCTGATCTGGGTCCGATGCCCGGCAGCTTCTTGAACTCATCGATGAGCCGCTGAACCGGATCCATGTTGTTATTCATAATCCGGGGAGCAGACCTCCTGTAAGTCCGCCGAGTTGGGCATTCATGGCTTCATCTACCTTGCGAGCGGCTTCGCTGACGGCCGCTAGGATCAGGTCCTGGAGCATTTCAACGTCTTCCGGATCGACGGCTTCCGGTTTGATTTCAATAGAAAGAAGCTGTTTGCCCCCGTCCATGACTACGCTGACAATCCCACCCCCGCTGCTGCCTTCAACACGAAGCTGGCTCATTTCTTCCTGGAGCTTTTGCTGCATCCTCTCAGCCTGCTTCATCATGTCCTGCAATTTTTTCCCGTTCATTTAATCAGTCCTCCAGTTTCTGATCCATGATCTTACTTGGAATTGCCTCGAGAAACATCTTCACCTGAGGGTCCTGGGTAGGATCGGTTTGGGTGCGGGAAAGCTTTTCGTCCAGTTTCACCTCAACCTCCGGCGTAGCGCCTGTCACTTTGGAGCACAAGCCGGCAATTTGATCGACTTTAGCGCGCACAATTCTAAACAGGCTGGTTTCGCCATCACCAAACGCAATAGTGAGTTTGCCCTCCTCAAAGTGCAACTTTGCATGCTCCAATGCCGAGTAGAGCGGCGTTTCCTCCTCCATTTGAAGCATTCGCAACAGATCACGAATGACCTGGTCGCCGGGCAAGACCTGGGGCTTGAAGCCTGAGGCCTGAGGATCGGGGCTGCTTGAGGCTTGAGGCTTCGGGCCTGGGGCTTGGGGCTTGAGATTCAACGGCTGTGATCCCTGAATCTGGCCGATCACTTCTTCCAGGCTGGGCAACTGCGCCAACTCGATCATTTTCAGGAGTGTCATTTCCAGGTGGACGTGCGGATGGGGGTTCCAGCGCATCTCGTTTTCGGTGCGATTAAGAAGGTCGTAAAAGCGGATGAGATCCAGCTCTGAAAATCGCTCTGCCTGCTTGAGCAGAGCGTCCCGGTCCGTATCCGGTAATTGTAAAAGTCGATCGTCCCAGCCCGCCGCTTTAAAAACGAGAAGATTGCGAATATGGCCGACCAATTTTTTGCAAAAATGATGCGGGTCTACGCCCCGGTTGACAAGCTCCTGCGTTCGTTCCAGGAGGGCTCTCTTGTCCCGGCTGACAATGGCATCAAGAAGGACGCGGACCGATTGCTCATCGATCACTCCCAGAAGCGTGAGGACGTCTTCATCGGCGACGGCGTTTCCGCTGAAAGCCGTAATCTGGTCCAGTGTGGACTGAGCATCGCGCATGCTTCCCTGGGCTGTGGAGACAATGGTTCTCAAGGCGTTGTCGCTAATTTCCAAACCTTCCTCCCGGCAGATCAGGTGCAGGCGATCCATAATGACTGAAAATGGAATCGGCTTGAAGTTGAACTCCTGGCAGCGCGAGGTGATCGTGACGGGGAGTTTCTGGTGCTCGGTGGTAGCCAGGATAAATTTTACGTGTGCAGGGGGCTCTTCCAGGGTCTTTAACAGCGCATTAAAGGCGGCATTGGAGAGCATATGGACTTCGTCGATGATATAGATCTTGAATCGGTCGCGAGCCGTTCCGTAACGGACCCCTTCTCGCAGCTCTCGGATGTTATCGACACCGGTATTGGAAGCGGCATCGATTTCCTGGACATCAAGACTGTTTGATGCAGCAATCTCCTGGCAGGAATCGCACTCACCACAAGGTTCTACGGTCGGTCCGCGGGAACAGTTCAAAGCTTTCGCCAGGATGCGGGCCGTTGACGTCTTCCCCACGCCGCGAACTCCTGAAAAAAGGAAGGCATGTGCTATCCGATTCGCCTTGATGGCATTGCGCAGAGTCCTGGTGACACTCTCCTGCCCCACGACATCTTCAAACGTCTGTGGTCGCCATTTCCGGGCCAAAACTTGATAGGACATACCGGTCTTCTGTTAATAATACCCGCCTATGCGGCAGGCCAGGGAGGCCAATATCGAGGCCGCCGCCCTACCCAAAGGGTACCCGGGCACCCGGTGAGGCGCGGAGGCGTACTCAATGTACCCCGCACAAGCCGAACGACCAAGAACGAAGAGATTGGCCTCACTCGGTCCGGCCGCTTGGTCAGGCTTCGGGTTTGCCTGCGGCACACATGCAGACCTCTTAATGCTGCTTCCTTCCGGACCTGACATGATTCGAGGAGCATGTTGCACAGGACCCGAAGCCTGTCATTACGAGCAGATTTTTTCTGCCCGACGGCAACTCAGCCTCTTACTATACCATCCTTTTTAGGGAGGTCATTTCGGCGTGGACGCGCCCTTTTTACCCTACCGCCAGCGCGACTTGATTATACTGGATGAGTTCGCTCTAATGGAGTTTCGTTTTTTATGGAGGAGTACCGAAGTGGACGTACCGGGCCCGACTCGAAATCGGGTTGCCCGGTGATGAGCCGGGCACGTGGGTTCGAATCCCACCTCCTCCGAATCCTACCCCAGCCGGAGAGGTGTCCGAGTGGTTTAAGGAGCACGCTTGGAAAGCGTGTGTACGGGTAACCGTACCGAGGGTTCGAATCCCTCCCTCTCCGCCAGATTACTGCCAAAGTGCCGCATATAGCAACGGCGCTTATTTCAGCCTATTTTGCAGGTTTAGAGATGTAACTACGCATCAAAAGAGGCGACATCGACAGATTCCAGGACTTGGCATTGAAGATCGGCCAGCTTCCGCCCGAAGTCAGCCAACAGGATAACTTCCTTCCGGTAATCTGAAGGATCTTCAGGGAAACGTCTGTTCAGATGGATAATTCGATTTTCGAGGCTAATTATAGGCTAATTAGGACCTTCTCCATAGAGATCAGGGCTGGCTCAATCTTTGGTGGTGGGCGTTGTTTCGAGAATAGGTAAGCGAGTGCAGCTGTGATTTCGGCTAAAAGAGGGGTCGTTTGAAGGAGCAACTCTTGCTTCTGATGGAGAAGGTTCTCAAGCAGGGACAGCCTAGAGACAATTAGATCAATTTCTTTGAGAAGCCAAGGGATGTTAGAGCCAGATTGGCCCATGCCCATCATGTACAGCGGAAGCATTCCTCATGGATTTTTCCCCCAACAGTCGCACGGGAATCCAACTCCCCTGCTATAGATAATATCATAAAACACTAAAAGCAACCGAACATACGCTCTATTGAAGCCGATCTTTCGAGCGGAGGTTTTCCGACGGTGACGCTGCTGGTTTCGCTGGGGCATTACCTGAAGCTCATGGCCCAGGTGATCGACCAGAGCGAGCGAAGCGTCTTGCGCGGCGAGACAGTGCCTGCTGCCGAGAAGGTCTGTTCGATTTTTGTTTTCGGGTCGGAATCGAAGGTAGCCGAACGGTAGAAGCATCAGCCGCGCGGCAGCTCCCGTCAAACTGACCTTTTCAGTCGTTTGATGTCCAGGAGCAGGGCGATGACGACTGCGCCCAGGAGGATTCCGCCGGTTGAGGCGCCCAGAGTGCTGTTCAGGACCGCAATACGGGCGATGACGACCAGCGCCAGGGCCGAAGTAGAAACGAGGATGGCCCACCAAGCCCAAACGGCGCCATGGCGGTAAGGTCCCAGCACGACGAACAACAGCAAAACGGCGAAGCCAAGGGCGAAGGCGGCTGCGGTGCCGCGCCTTCCCCGCAACGCAGATTCAACATCCGGCCGGTCTCCGACCACTTCGCCAAGTGTCACGTTTCCGACGACTACATCATCGGAAGCTCCTCCGAAATAGGCAAGGCCCACAGAAGCCAGGCTGCCCAGAATAATTAAGCCTCCCACCAACAGCAGAATGATCCAACTGACTGTTCTCATTTTGGTATCTTTCCTCTCTGATTTTTCTACTCCAAATAGGTTCCGTTTAACGCCACGTCTCCGTTTATCGGATTTGGACGGACAACGATATTGTCATCGAATCTGACCTGATATTCGGAAAAGTTCGGATTGGGCTCAGGATAATCGGTACTGATGAAGTGAGCTCCACTGGCGAAGGCTTTCTCGCGCCGAGTGGTGTCCTTTCGGCGGGCTTCCAAAGTACCGACATCAGCACGCGTCCGAACCAGAAAGCCGGCTTTCACCAGCCGTTGAATGCGCTCGAAATTTTTAACTGGATCAGTGATATTCATCCATCCGGCTGCAGCGTGAGACTCGGGTACATCCGCGAAAAAAGTCCTGTTTTCAGACCAGCGTGGCTGCGCAGGTATAAATCGCGAACGCGGCCCCGATTATCCAGAGCAAAGAAAACCCTTGCACAAACCTTATCCAAGAGTGGCCAACCCCGCTCGGATGGTCAAATGTTCAAAGCACAGATTGGAAATCAGAAAAGCGCGATCAAATCTATATCAAAACGAAACTAAGCGTCAACTGCTTTGAATATTCTGAATTCCTGTTTGAGAGATGAATCGCCAGAGACCCAGGCAGGCGAAGACCAGGGAAAACAGCAACGCATCGTGCAGCATAGGAGCACCTGTGAGAACTCAGGCTGCTCGGCCGAGAGGACT
This sequence comes from Acidobacteriota bacterium, assembly GCA_050747825.1. Classification (GTDB taxonomy): domain Bacteria; phylum Acidobacteriota; class UBA6911; order RPQK01; family JBOGJG01; genus JBOGJG01. Next base: position 9,973 of record JBOGJG010000436.1, read on the forward strand.
TCAGCATAGCCGATCAGAGACCAACTCATGGGGGAGATGAACAGGCTGACCTCTTTCATCGCGGATGGCATTCAATCCCGCGGCATCAGACAACCACTCACAGCAGCCAGAGCGATCACCAACAGCGGAGTAGGCCGTGATGTTGATCAGGAAAAACGCAAACATGACTGCATAAGAAGGCACCAGCGTGCGATAGATGGCGTCGGTGGAAGGCACCAGGTTGAGAAAGAACGCGTTGCCGGCCGCAGGATTCTCCCGATCCATTTCAACAGGACCTTTCGGGCGATTGGCCTCAACATAAGCTCTGATCAAGGTTAGGCGGTTTATCGTATGGGGCACGAGCACGTAAAGAGTCTTGTAGAAAAGAAGCTGCTCAATGGCATCCCGGGACCAGGGCATAATTGAGCGCGGATAAATATGAATATCTAAACCGCGCAGGCCACGGCTGAACCGCCCCGTGGGGAAGTCCAGCAGATCGATAAGTTGTAACTGCGCGGCAGCCTGATTGAAGGCTGGGCCAATCACCACGGCAGCCGCCCGGTTCGCCGCACGAACCTGTTGCCTGGCAAGCGCCAGGCTCTCGGCTTTCTGGACATCAATACGCTCATCTTCGATGAACTTGCCGATCAGACCCTTTGAGAGAGTAGTTTTGTCCTGATTGACGATTGTGAGGGTCAACTGCCGCCTGGCCTGCCCAGTGAAGAGCTTGCCGGGAAAAGCCGAGAATCCCGATCAAGATCAGCGGCTCACCACGAGCAAAACAGAGGTGCGCCGGTCCCGTATGAGGATGATCAGATCCTTCTTAAGGATTCTCCAGGATTTCATTGGCCATGGGACGGAACACCGCCCGTTAATTGAAGAAAGACATCCTCCAGTGTCGGCTCAGGAGTACTGCCCACCTGCTGCAGAAAGCCCGCAGTTCGATCCTGCGCCAAAATCCGCCCCTGATGCAAGATTGCAACGCGATCGCAAACCTGTTGGGCCTCACTCAAATAATGACTGGCATACGGGCAGTCAACTCGGGATAAACGGCGAGAGTTTGCGAGACCCACCCGATGTCGCAACGTCGCGCTACGTCCCATTTCTTGAAAGCCTCGCCATCAATCAGAACTTCCCCAACGTCCGGCTTGAGAAGTCTGGTGAGCGCGACGATAGCGCACTTATTTATGTTACGAAGCACTGGTCAGATGCGAGGCTTCAAGAAGACTCATGACGCGCCGCTTACCTGGAGGACCTGATGCGCAGCCGAGACGAGTCCATCTTGAGCGCCTGGATCAGGCTCTGGGGCCAACTCCAGGCGCCGGCTTCCGGCGTGGACAGCATGATGCTCGTATCATCCAGAGCCAAGGCCAGAGCCTGGGGCATGTCCAAAAGCTTACTGACGTTCAGAAAGATGGGGCCGTCGCGGTGAGTGGAAGGAAGATTCCTCACATCTAGCTGATCGATTCCGGACTCGAACAGGCTGGCGTACAAAACAATTCCAGCCATTGATCCTCTCGCCTGCAGGCGGACAGCGGCATCTTTAAGGTGCGGGAGGGTTCGAACCGCCTCAATGGCCCGGCGCACATCCCAAACTCGCATTCCGTCCAGTGTCTGGCCAATCAGCGGGAAGCGCCGCAACAAATGCTTGTCTTTATCGGCAGGCCAGGCGGTCGGTCCGATTCCGCGGGGCGCGATTAAGACGATCGCCGCCTGTTCGCGGGAAAGCCGCTCCTGCAACCGCTCGATGTTTTCGGCTTGCGTCGCAACACCGACTTCGGCTGAGGATTCCTCAAATCCTGGACCGACGATCTGGCTGGCTTTGCCCGGAAACGCAGCCGAAATCCCCGACTTCCAACGCTGCCAGCCTTGTTCATCCAGGACTCTGAGTGACACGCTCTGCGGATTCTGCACTTCTTGCGGCTGCAGCAGCCACAGGCGAAGGGGAACATCCTGTTGACTTATGAATTCATAAACGGATAGCTGCAGGCCTTTTGCCTCGAGTTCAAAGACCTTGTTCAGGTTCAAAGATTCCGGCACCTGGGGCCATCCGCCGAACGATTTTTCCTTTAGAGCTTGAAGCCAGGCGGAGCGAAGCTGCTGCCACTCCGCAGCGCTGGAGGGGAGCTTTGGAGCGTCTGCTTTAGGAACGAAGACTTCGTGAATGCTCGTGTTGACCTGATCGGCGGGTAATTCGGCAAAGACCTTCAACTGCTCCGGCTCGAAAAATTTTACGGCTGGCTTGTCAATGAGCTCGTCCTGTCCCTTCAGCCAGCGGTTCATCCAATGAAAAGCGGGGATTCGAAGGTCCTGCGTGTCCTGGTGCGTACCCTCCGTGACCAGGAGGCCCAGTCGATCTGCCGCCCCGTAGAGATCATAGATCTGCCGCAGCTTCCAATAGACCCTGGTCACTCCGTCCAGCGGGAAAATGCGGTCCTTGTCGCTGTTGGACAAAAGGAGCGGCCGGGGCGCCACCAAGGCGGCCAGCGTCGGAAAATCCCAGCAGTAGGTGTTGATCATGTACATGCAGTCGCAGTGGCCTTCGATGGCATCGTCCACAACATGGTTCTCAAGATCGGTGATGCCGGCTACAGGTACCGTCGCCTGGACCCGATCATCCAGGGCAGCCAACCACCAACTGTAGGCCCCTCCTCCGCTGCGCCCGGTGACACCTAATTTTTCTGGATTCACCTCAGGACGAGACTGCAGGTAATCAAGAGCACGGATAGAGTTCCAGGCTTCAACTCCGGCGGGAGTGTATCCGCGGTTGATCCACCACCACATTCCGGCTCGAGTGGTCCCGTGGTGGAGACCTTCGATCTCGCCCAGTTGCAGAGTATCGATGATCATTGAGACGTATCCATGCCGTGCGAACCAGGCGGGGTGATGCTGGTAATGCGTCTTGCTGCCATAGGACACGCCGTCTTTCTTGACGTTGCCGTGTCCGCAGACGTAGAGGACCGCAGGCAGCGGGTGCTCCAGCTTGCGGGGGATATACAGATTGGCCGTGACGTACAGCCCGGGCATGGACTGGAAGTACAGCTTTTCTACGATGAAATCCTCGTGCTCAATGCGGCCGGTAATGGTTGGCTTCAGATCCGTTTTCTCAGGAAGAGGCCAGATTCCAAGCATTTCCAGGAGCTGGCGGCGCAGCTCCAGGCGGCGCTGTTCCCAGACTTGCAGCGTCTCAATGTCATCGAGCCATCGTTCGGCAATACTATCTACCTGGCTCTTGAAGTAGGCCTCCATCATCTGTTCACCATGGGTCTGAGCTCGAAGTTGAATTCCCAGGAGAACGACCAGAAGAAAGAAAAAGGGCAAGTGGCGCATAAACGCCGAGAAGAATACCACCCCGCTACAGGCGCGTCCACAGCGTGTAGAGCGCGAAGGCAAGCATCATGCTGGAAGTAAGCCAAAGCAGGAGGTCAACCCACAGTTGGGGGCGCAAGGCCCTTTCGGTCCGGCGATAGCGCAGGTAAATCGCCGAAAAGCCGATTATCGGCAGCATGCAAGCCTGGGCGATGCCGCCGATAATCACCATCAGAACGGGCTCTCCCACCCATGAGTAAAGGATTACAAACAGCACCAAGAGTCCAATGATCATGACCCGGCGCCAGGACCGGCGCTGGTCTTCGTCTTGGACTCGAATTATCCCGATCAACTCCAGAAAATCGACGACCACGCGCGAATTTGAGGCGGTGGCTGAAAAGGTCGTGGAGAAAAGAACAAAGAAAGCGCCCACTAAGAAGAGGTAAAGGGCCCAATTCCCCAGAGTGCTCGTATACATGCTGGAGAGGGTGGAGACCATCTCGTATCCGGAGGGTACCGTTCCCATAGCGTAAAGGACTCCAGCACCCAGCATATAAAACGCGACCGTGGCCAGCGTGTACAGGAACATCGCCAGCACAGCGTCGATCTGCATCACTCGGATCCAACTTCTGGCCCGCTCAACCCAGGCGGCCGAATGGTCGTTTGGACCCACAAAACGCCTGTATCCCTTTTCAAGACACCAGTAGGGATAGTAGATCAACTCCGTGGCGCCCACGCCCGTGATCCCGAAAGCGGCGAATGCCACTGCCAATCCTCCGGCGGGAATCGTGAAACTGAACCCCTCCACGAGCTGCTCGGAGCGCACGGCGTAGGGCGTCCACGCCAGCAGCAGAGCACAGGCGACGGTGATGAAGGTGAAGCTCACCACCAGAATCGTGGAGATTCGCTCGACGTTCGAATAGGTCCCGCGTAGAAGAAGAACCGCAGCTAAAATCGATGAGATGATCGCCCAGGTCTGAACGCCAAGCTGAGGAAAGGCAACATTAAAGACTTGGCCGACACCACCAATAATGCCGCCCTGCTGGAAGGTGACGCCGATGAACATGAACATCCAGGCCCAGGCTACCCAGGAGGCACGCCAGCGCGGCCCCGGAACTTTGTCCAAGGCGCGCAGGCTGGTATCGCCGGAGGAGATGGAATAGCGGCCCAGCTCGATTTGAACCAGGACTTTGATCAGACAGCTTACGATGATCAGCCACAGAGCGGCGAAACCGACCCGCGCCCCGAGCGTGGTGGTGGCGATCAACTCACCGGAGCCGACGATGGAACCGGAGACAATCAGGCCAGGCCCCAGTTGTTTCAGCGTCGGCCAAAAGCCTCGCGGAGCTACTTGGGTGTCCATTAATGGAAGCAGATTGTACCTGAACAGAGTGAGGCTTGCTCGAAAATTCCCTGCCTGCTTGCTATACTGGCGTTTTGAACATCCGCGAGCGGGGCCGCTCCCTTACGGTCGCGGCTCGGATAAAGTCGCGGCTCTGAAACCCATTCGCCTCTCCGGGCGGTTAGCTCAGTTGGTTAGAGCGTCGGTCTTACAAACCGAAGGTCACTGGTTCGAACCCAGTACCGCCCACCACTTCGACTCGATGTTATGATTGAAGCACCATAAGAGGCAAATACCGGCATATGGTTGAGATTGCTCCCAGCGTCAGTTACAGCTTCACGATGCGGCTGCGCATCGAAAATAAGTTCGGGATGTTTGCCAAAATTCTGGATGTTGTAGCCAGAGAGAAGGGCGACCCCGGGGCGGTGGATGTCGTCCGTGCCGATCGCGACTACAAGGTTCGCGACCTTACCGTCGATGCCCGCGACGATACTCATGCCCGCGCCATCGTCAACGCGGTCAAAAAAATCGAAGGCGTCAGCGTCATCAACGTCTCCGATCGCGTCTTCCTGATGCATTTGGGAGGCAAGATCCGTATCCAGAATAAGATTCCCCTGAGCACGCGCCAGGCTCTGTCCATGGCCTATACGCCTGGAGTGGCGCGCGTCTGCATGGCCATTGCCGAAGATAAACGAAAGGCCCGCACTCTGACCATCAAGCAAAATTCCGTGGCAGTCGTGAGCGACGGCTCAGCCGTCCTGGGGCTTGGGAATATCGGTCCCGAAGGAGCCATGCCGGTCATGGAAGGCAAGGCCATGCTCTTTAAGGAATTCGGAGAAATCGACGCCTACCCCATTTGCCTCCAGACCCAGAACGTCGAGGAAATCATCGCAGCGGTGAAATGGATTTCTACAGGCTTTGGCGGCATCAATCTGGAAGACATCAGTGCTCCGCGCTGTTTTGAGATTGAACGACGCTTGAAGGCGGAATTGGACATACCCGTCTTCCATGACGACCAGCATGGCACTGCCGTGGTGGTTCTGGCGGCCGCCATCAATGCACTGAAGATCGTCAAGAAGAAGATTAACAAGGCCAGGATTGTCATTCTGGGCGCCGGCGCCGCCGGCGTGGCCGTCACGAAAATCCTGCTTTCGGCAGGGGCTCGCAATATTCTGTGCTGTGACAGACACGGGATTATCAGCCCGAAGCGCCTCTCCGAATTAGATTCGAGCAAAGCGTTTCTCGCTCAAAATACCAATCCGGAACACCTGGAGGGGAACCTGGAGAAAGCCTGCATTAGAGCAGACTTATTCATCGGCCTCAGTGGTCCTGCCGCCCTTTCCGCCGGCACTGTCCAGAAAATGGCCAAGAACCCGATTGTGTTCGCCCTAGCCAATCCGACGCCCGAAATCATGCCCGAGGAAGCCACACCCCATGCGCGGATCATCGCCACCGGACGCAGCGATTATCCCAACCAGATCAACAATGTCCTGGCCTTTCCCGGCATCTTCAGAGGCGCCCTTGACGCGCGCTCCACGGACATTAACGAGGAAATGAAACTGGCGGCAGCTAAAGCGATCGCCCAGACAATCTCGGATGACGAGCTGAGCGAGGAGTACATTGTACCCAGCGTCTTCAATAAACAGGTTGCGCGGCGTGTGGCCAGGGCCGTGGAGAACGCAGCCTTTGACAGCGGCGTGGCCAAGCGCCGCCGGGGGTGAGGGAAATACAGGAAACGAGTAGAGCGTCCCTGCATTTCCGATTGAAAACACAATTGCAAGGGAATATCCTCAAGGTTTGAAGATCGAAGGCAGTCATACGTTCGAGGCGTCTCGCGAGGAGGTCTGGAGAGCTCTCCTGGACCCGAAGGTTATTTCGAGAACTCTCCCAGGCTGTGATGAGTTGCAGAAGGTTGGCGAAAATCAATACAAAGGCACGCTGCGAGTGGGAGTCGGCTCTATTCAGGGGCAGTTCGACGGCTCCGTCTCGCTCTCCGATCTGAATCCGCTGGAAAGTTACCACATCAAATTGAAAGGCAAGGGAGCTCCAGGCTTCCTGGAAGGCGAGGGCAAGATCTGGCTGGAAGAGCAGGGCCTTTCCACAATCTTGCACTATGACATCACGGCTTTTGTCGGGGGCCGCGTCGCCTCGGTTGGACAGCGACTGCTGGAAAGCACCGCCCGGGTCATCACTCGCCAAGCCCTGAAACGCTTTCAGCAGGAAATTAAAAAGGGGGCAATGAAAATCTGATGGCACATGTCGCGTGCACTATTAACGGTCGTAAATACGAGAAGGAGGTCGATCCGCGCCTTCTGCTGGTCCACTTCATCCGGGATGAGCTGGACCTGACCGGGACCAACATCGGCTGTGAGACCAGCCTCTGCGGAGCCTGCACCGTCCTGATCGATGGCAAGTCTGTTAAATCGTGCACCCAGTTCACCGTGCAGGCGGACGGCAGCTCAATCACCACCATCGAGGGACTCAGCTCGAACGGCAAACTTCACCCTTTGCAGGAAGCCTTCTGGGAGAAACATGGGCTCCAGTGCGGATACTGCACGCCCGGAATGATTCTGGCCGCCGTTGACCTGCTCGAAAATAATCCGAATCCTTCTGAGAAGGAAATCCGCCATGGACTCAAAGGCAATCTCTGCCGCTGCACTGGATATCAGAACATCGTCAGAGCCGTCCAGCACGCCGCCGAGCTGATGCAGGCTCAGCCTGCAAAAGGAGGTAAGTGAAATGGCCCAGGCGCGACCGCACTCAGAGGCTGCCCGCACGCGGGTTATTGGCGCGGCCATCAAGCGCCGCGAAGATCCTTCCCTGATTACCGGAAAAGGCAAATTCACCGACGATCTCAAACTTCCGCACATGGTCTATGCCGCCATGGTGCGCAGTCCCCACGCCCACGCCCGGATTCGAAGCATTGACAAGAGCAGGGCCGAGTCACTCAAGGGTGTCATCGGTGTTTTCACGGGAAAAGATATTAAGAAGAGTAGAACACCTGGAGTGGTGCCGGTGGGTTGGCTTTTACCCGATATGAAAATACCGCCCCATCCGGTCTTGGCAATTGAAACCGTGCGCTATGCAGGGGACGCGGTGGCCGTCGTGGTGGCCGAAAACCGCTACACGGCCCGCGATGCAGTAGACCTTGTAGAAATCGATTACGAGCCGCTGCCGGCCGTCACTGATCCGGCCAGGGCAGCGGAAGAAGGCGCCCCCCAGATTCATGCGGAAGCTCCCTCCAACATTGCCTTCGACTGGCAGCTTGGAGACAAGGACAAGGTGGACCAAGCCTTCAGTAGGGCCGCCCACCAGGTTAAGGTGAAGATCCGGAACAACCGTCTTATCCCGAATGCCATCGAGCCCCGGTCGGTCCTCGCCGATTTCGACGACTCAAAGCAAGAGCTGACGGTCTGGATGACCTCTCAAAACCCTCATATTCACCGCCTCCTGATGTCGCTGGCATCCATGGGATTGCCCGAACACAAGATCCGCGTCATCGCTCCCGAAGTGGGCGGTGGATTCGGCAGCAAAATTCATCATTATCCGGACGAGGTCATCACCGCCTGGTGCTCCATCCAATTGCGTCGCCCGGTCAAGTGGACCGCCACGCGCTCCGAAGCCAATCTGTCCGACGCTCACGGCCGCGACCACTTTACCGAGGCTGAGATGGCGCTGGACAAAGACGGAAAAGTCAGCGGACTGCGGGTGAAGACTTTCGCCGCCATGGGCGCTTATCTGTCCACTTTCGCTCCGGCGATCCCGACCTATTTGTACGGAACTCTGCTCTCAGGTGAGTACGATATTCCGGCTATTCATTGCCGCGTAATCGGGACGTTTACCAATACCACACCAGTTGATGCTTATCGGGGAGCAGGCAGACCGGAAGCAACCTTCGTGATAGAACGTCTCATGGACCTGGCGGCGGACGAGCTCGGACTGGACGCGGCAGAGATCCGGCGCAGGAATTTCGTCTCGCCAGAAGCGTTTCCCTACCAGACGCAGGTTGCGTTGCTTTACGACAGCGGCAATTACCCGGCAGCCCTGGACCGGGCGCTGGAAATCGTCGGATATGAGAAGCTTAAAGCGGAGCAGGAGCGCCGGCGCAACGAGGGTGAAAAGCCTCTGGGGATTGGATTTTCGACCTATATTGAAGCCTGCGGACTGGCCCCTTCGGCGGTGGTCGGATCGCTCGGCGCTCAGGCCGGCCAGTGGGAGAGCGGCGAAATTCGCGTCCATCCCACGGGGTCCGTCACCGTTTATACGGGATCCTCAGCCCACGGGCAGGGGCATGAAACTACATTTTCACAGATTGTGGCCGATCGATTGGGCATTGATGTCAGCCAGATTGACGTCGTCCACAGCGACACTGAGCAGGTTCCCTTCGGATGGGGCACGTACGGCAGCCGCAGTGCCGCCGTCGGCGGCAGCGCCCTGGCAAAAAGCGCGGATAAAATCATTGAAAAGGGGCGCAAGATTGCCGCTCACCTGCTGGAAGCAGCCGAAGAAGACATGAACTTTGAAGGGGGCAAATACTTCGTTAAAGGGAGTCCTGACAAGTCACACAGTTGGGGCGATATCGCCTTGCAGGCTCATCTGGCTCACAACCTGCCACCCGCCCTGGAGCCCGGATTACGAGCCACCACTTTCTACGATCCGGCCAATTTCACTTTCCCCTTCGGCACTCACGTGATAGCGGTGGAAGTCGATCCTGAAACGGGCACAATCAAACTGTTGCGCTACGTGGCAGTGGACGACGTCGGCAATGTGATCAACCCGATGATCGTCGACGGGCAGCTCCACGGAGGCATTACTCAGGGCATTGGCCAGGCTCTATTCGAGAGCGCGGTCTATGATGAGAGGGGGCAACTCTTGACCGGCGAGTTTATGGACTACGCGCTCCCCAGGTCGCACATGGTCATCTCTTACGAGCTGGACCGCACCGTAACTCCCTGCCCTCACAACCCACTGGGGGTTAAAGGAGTCGGAGAGGCGGGGACAATTGCCTCTCCGGCGGCAGTCGTCAATGCCGTCGTGGACGCACTCGCGCCTTACGGCATCCGGCATTTGGACATGCCGCTCACGCCGGAAAGAGTCTGGTCGGCCATTCATCAGCACGGGAGGTCATAGATGTACCCAGCCAAATTTGAATATTTTCGGGCGAACAGCGTCAGGGAGGCTATCCAACTGCTTCAGGATCACAGCGGATCCAAACTGCTGGCAGGCGGCCATAGCCTGATTCCCATGATGAAACTCCGGCTGGCCCAGCCGGGCGCGCTGATCGACATCGGCCATGTTTCAGAACTGGCCGGGATCACGGAAAACAATGGCGCAATCCGCATCGGAGCCCTTACCACGCACACCGAACTGGTGACCTCAGCCCTGCTCAAGCAACGCTGCCCTCTGCTTTCGGAAGCGGCGGCCCAGATCGCCGATCCTCAGGTCCGCAACAGGGGGACCATCGGCGGAAATCTGGCCCATGCGGACCCGGGTTCTGATTTGCCGGCCGTCGTCCTGGCACTCGATGCAGTGTTTCATCTGAGCGGACCCGGTGGAGACCGCACCAGCAAGGCTTCCGATTTTTTCCTGGACCTTTTTATGACGGACCTTCAGCCCGAGGAAATCCTGATCGCGGTCGAGATGCCGGCTTTGCCGCCGGGCAGTGGGAGCTGCTACCTGAAGTTTGAAAATCCGGCGTCAGGATATGCGGTCTGTGGCGTCGCTGCGGTGATGCGCCTGGATGCCGGAGGATCGTGCCAAAGCGCCGCCCTCGCAATTAATGGGGTGACCGCCGCCCCACACAAGGCTTCTGGCGTCGCTGACGCCTTGAAGGGGAAGACGCCTGAGGATGGAACGATCCACCAGGCAGTCGATGAACACCTGGAGTTTACTGATCCTATGGGGGACCTGTATGCGTCCGCCTCGTATCGTGTTGAGCTTGCCAGGGTATATTCGAAAAGAGCCTTGAAGGCCGCGCGAGACAGGGCTCGGAAGTAAAGCTGAGTGGTTGCCAACATCCATTCCATCGAACAGGTCGAGGAAAGCCTCAGCCAGCAAAACTATATCGCAGACAGGAGCCTCGCCACCTCAATTTTCCTTTCGCTGAAGCTTCGAAAACCCCTGTTTCTGGAGGGAGAAGCCGGAGTTGGGAAGACTGAGATTGCCAAGGTCCTGGCTGCCCTGCTGGACAGGAAATTGATCCGGCTTCAGTGCTACGAAGGACTCGACGTCAGCACGGCCGTCTACGAGTGGAATTACACCCGCCAACTGTTGGAAATCCGCCTTCTGGAAGTGAGCGGAAGCGGCGATCGCAAGAGCGCCGCCCAGGACATCTTTAGTCCGGATTTTCTGCTCAAGCGTCCTTTGCTCCAGGCAATAAACGGAAGCGAGGGAGCACCTCCTGTTCTTTTGATTGACGAGTTGGATCGAGCCGACGAAGAATTCGAGGCCTTTCTATTGGAGATCCTCTCGGACTTTCAAATCACCATCCCCGAACTGGGCACGATCCGGGCTAGCCAACCGCCAATTGTCGTGATCACTTCCAATCGCACCCGCGAAATCCATGACGCCCTGAAACGGCGTTGCCTCTATTACTGGATCGATTACCCCTCTTTCGAAAAAGAGTGCCGGATCATTCTGACGAAAATCCCTGGAGCCTCTGAGGAGCTGGCGCGAAAGGTGGTCACATTCGTTCAGGAACTGCGGCGGGAGGACCTGTATAAGCGTCCCGGCGTGGCCGAGAGCCTGGACTGGATAAGCGCCCTGGTGGCGCTGAACGAGAAAACTCTGAGTGAGCAAGTCATCCGCGACACGCTCGGCGTGCTGCTCAAGTATCAGGATGATATCGAGCAAGTGAGGGGTCCGGCGCTGGAGCGAATACTTAGTTCTTTGGCTCTTTAGAAGTGATCCAATGAGAAGCTCCGATAAACCCAGGAACCAAGAACCAAGGAACTAAAGAACCAAGGCCCCATGCCCCTCCTGACCAACATCATTCTCTTCGGACGCGTTCTGCGAGTCCTTGGAATTCCGGTCACCCCGACTCAGCTCATGGATCTGGTCGGAGGGCTCAGGCACATCGATATCGGTACAAGGGAAGACTTCAAGAACGCCGCGCGCGGCCTGCTGATCAATCGGCGCGATCAGCACGCCCTCTTCGATCGCGTCTTCGATATTTTCTGGCAGGCCACGCGAGATTCAGACCCGATTGATCTCGGGTTACTCTTGCAGCGATCCCTGGAAGTCGAACAGCTCGCGCTCCAGAGTGAAGCTTCCAACCATCCGCCAGAGGGCAACCCCAGGGAATCGGAGGAGGGAGAAAGGCTCCGCACCTACGACTCGCGGGAGAAGCTCGCCCAAAAGGATTTTGCTGAGCTGACTTCCGCCGAACTGGCGGAAGTCAAAGAACTGATGCGGGCGATGCAGTGGAAGGTCGAGAAACGTCGCACCCGGCGTAAACTTCCAGCTCCAAAAGGTACTCATCTCGACTTGCGCGCCACGCTGCGCCACAACCTTCGCTACGGCGGCGAGCCGCTGCTGCTGAAACGGCGTGTCGTTAAAGAAAAAAGGCGTCCTCTCGTGGTGATCTGCGACATCAGCGGTTCGATGGAGCTTTACTCGCGAATCCTGATTCAGTTCGTCTATGTGCTCAGCAATGGGCTGGAGAAGGTTGAGGCGTTTGTATTCGGAACCCGGCTGACCCGGGTCACGCGCTATCTGGAAGAGCGGGATGTCAATCGGGCTTTAAGCCAGGTTTCGGACGCTGTCCAGGATTGGGCCGGAGGTACACGGATCGGCCAGGCTCTCAAGGTCTTCAATTACCAATGGGGCCGTCGAGTGCTGACCCAGGGCGCAGTCGTCCTGATCATTAGCGATGGTTGGGACCGGGGAGACATTGATTTACTGGGAAAGGAAATAAGCCGTCTGCAGCGCAGTTGCCGGCGGCTGATCTGGTTGAATCCGCTGCTCGGCTCCCCCCGCTACCAGCCTCTGACGCGCGGCATCCAAGCCGCTTTGCCCCATATCGACGATTTTCTTCCCGTTCACAATCTGGCAAGCCTGGAGCAATTAGGACATGTCCTCTCAAATATCGGGAGTTATACTGGCCGCCGGCGAGTCACGGCGCTTCGCCGGTTCCCTTCCCAAGCAGCTTCTTGAAGTTTCGGGCGAACCGATGGTGCGGCGCATTGTCCGGGAAGCTCTGAATTCGCATCTCGATGAAGTGATTGTGGTGGTGGGCTTCAAAGCGGATTCCGTGCGCCAGGCCCTGGCCCGCCTGCAAGTGAAAATCGTGGACAATCCGGACTACTCGGCGGGACAAAGCACCTCGGTGAAACAAGGATTGCAAGCGCTAAACCCAGCGGCCTCTGCAGCCATCTTTATTCCTTCGGATCAGCCCTTCCTCAATGCTTCCCTTTTAAACCGCCTGATTAAGGCCTACAAGACAACCAGCAGCCCGATCGTCGCCCCGGCTTATCAGGGACGCCGGGGCTCACCCGTGCTCTTTGACCGATCGCTTTTCAAGGAACTTTCATCCATTTCAGGGGACGAAGGAGGAAGACAGATTTTGCAAAATCGAGAACACGAGATCATCACTGTTGCGCTGGAAAACGAACTTCCGCTTTTAGACATCGACACGCCCCAGGATTTAAGATATCTAAAGGAATGACCGATCACGTTCAAATTGCCGCTGCCTTAGATCGGGCTTGGAAGTCAGGAAAACAGGTGGCTCTGGCAACGGTGGTGAAGGTCGAAGGCTCGGCCTACCGCCGCGAAGGCGCCAAACTGGCTATCGAGGCGGGAGGATGCTTTACCGGACTGATCTCCAGCGGTTGCCTCGAACCCGAGGTGGCTGAAACCGCGGCCACAGTCATTGACACAAACCGTCCTGTGCGCCGCCGCTTCGACTTGAGAGACGATGCGGTTTGGGGCCTGGGGATGGGCTGCGGCGGTACGATTGAAGTCTTTATTGAACCGGCGGCAAATACCTCTGGCTGGCACAAATGGTGTGAGGTCCTGATGCGAGGGGAGGCAGCCGTCCGAGCGATAGTGCACGCTCCGCTGAACTCGGCAATGGCTGGACAATGGATCCTGTTGACGGAGGAGGATGAGCCGGTCGGCAGGATTGAAAACCAGCGCCTGCGCCAGGCCGTCACCCTGATCTCACAGGATCTGCTTTCCTCGGAAAAGCCTCGATCGCTCAACCGCAGCCTGGACGACATGGAAGTATTTTTTGACCTAAATCTCCCTCCTCCGGAGCTGCTGATCTTCGGCGCGGGCGGGGATGCCGCTCCAGTCGTTGAATTGGCAGAGAGGCTCGGTTTCAGGACCACGATCGTGGATCCACGCCAGGCTTACGCCAATCCGGAACGTTTCCCAAAGGCGCACTGCATCAATGTCCACCCGCAGGAATTCTCCAGTAAGCTTCGTGTTCCTCCCCGCAGCTACGTCGTCATCATGAACCACCAACTCGAACGGGATCAGGCCGCCCTGAAGCTGGTTCTGCAAAGCCGGACGGCCTATGTTGGAGTCTTGGGTCCCCGCTCACGCTTTCAGAAGCTGGTGGACGGCCTGGCTGAAGAGGGACTGGGGCTTAGTCCGGAGCAGCTTGCGCGCGTGCACAATCCCATCGGACTGGACATCGGCGCTGAAGGTCCAATGGAAATCGCGGTCAGCATTCTCGCCGAAGTCCTGGCGGTCCGAAACGGCTTCGCTGGCGCGCCCTTGCGGGAGCGGGAAGGCGGGATTCATGAGGATTGAGGATTAGATGGAGGTTGATTGGAGGTAGAAATGTCAACGAGCAATATTTCTTTTTTAATGATTCTGCTTATCTCTTATACAGGCCTTGTTTTTGGGCAGGAAGACGCGCAGGAGGCGCCGCGGACCGTCCGCGTGCGCGGCTCGGGAACGGCCAGCGCTTCGCCCGATACTGCATTGATTCAGCTTGGGGTCCAAGTGATTAACACCGATGTGGAAATTGCCGTTGAGGAAAGCACGGAACGCATGGAAAAGGTATCCGAGGTCCTGGAGGACATGGACATACCGGATGAAAATATCCAGACGGTTCGCTACAACATTTTTGTTGAACAGGATCGTGACCAAAGGGGCCGGCCCACGGGCGTCATCCGATACCACGTGAACAATCGAATTCAAGTGAAGCTGCAGGATCTGCCGAAGATCGGTGAACTGCTGCGCAGAGTACTCTCCGCGGGGGCAAACAGTGTGGACAGTATCCGGTTCGATATCGAAAATCCGGACTCCCTGGAGCGGGAAGCTCGCAGCGAGGCGATCGCCCAAGCACGAGAGGAAGCCCGGCAGCTGGCCGCTGGTTTTGGCGTGCACTTAGGATCGATCCGCCAGATCAGTGAGCAGAGGCGGGGCCCAATCGTTCCTTACGCTGCGCGCATGCAGAGCATGGAAGCGGCCGCAGACAGTGCCATTCCCATCTCGGAAGGCGAGATCAGCGTCACTGTCGATGTTGAAGCAATCTTTGATCTGGCTGTGTCAGCCTCGCGTTAGAAAATGCCCGAGATCGCTGGAAATACTCAGGACATAAAGGCCTCTGAAAAGCGGGCGTTGGAAAGAACCTATCGGCGCCGGGTTTCGCCTCATCAGGTGCTGTCGCCGGAGCTGGCGCGGCACCTGTCTTCGATCTCGCGCGAAATCGGCCGCCAGGTAGGCGTGCTGCTGGGCCGCGATGGAACCGTGCGCAGCGTCATTGTAGGAGATTCTTCCAGGATCACCCTTCCCGAAATCGGCCGCCTAAGAGGCGGGCCCGGCCGTTTCCGGGGACTGCGTCTCGTGCACACGCATCTTCAAGGCGAACCCCTGACTCGTGATGATCTTAATGACCTGGCTCTGCTGCGGTTGGACCTGGTGGCGATGATCGAGGCACGTGAGGACGGACTTCCAGGCCGGATCGAAATCGCTCACGTCGTCCCTACAGCCGACGGCGATCAGGACAATGGCGAAGAGCCCTTTCGCCGCATTCAGGCTTCGGATGTACATCGTCTGGATCTGGACTTCGATGCTACCATTCGATCGCTGGAAGCGGAATTCTCCAGAGTCCTTGCAGGACGTCCGGAAGAGACAGGGCAGGAAAGAGCGCTGGTCGTGGCAATTACTCCTGACGATGAGCATTTCGAGGAAATGCTGGAACTGATTCGTTCTGCCCATGTCACCGTCGCCGGCAGCATCCGCCAGCGCCGCCGGCAGGTCCACCCTCGGACCGTCGTAGGCCGGGGCAAGTTGGACGAGATTGTCCTGGAAGGGATGCGGCGTCGGGCCGAAGTGGCGGTATTCGACATTGACCTTAAACCCGCACAGGCGCGCGCTTTTGAAGATGCCACCGGGTTGAAGGCCATCGACCGCACGCAACTCATCCTGGACATTTTCGCCCAGAGAGCGCGCAGCCGGGATGGAAAACTTCAGGTTGAGCTGGCCCAGCTCAAGTACTCACTCCCCCGCCTGACGGAGCAAGACGCCGGGCTTTCGCGGCTTACCGGCGGGATCGGTGGCCGGGGACCGGGTGAGACCGTGATGGAAATAGGGCGGCGGCGCATCCGCGACCGCATCCGCTCGCTGGAAAAGCAAATCGAACAGTTGTCGAAGCAAAGAGATATCCGACGGCGGCGCAGGCGCGATGAACAAATCCCGATCCTGTCAATCGTCGGATATACGAACGCCGGAAAAAGTACGCTGCTCAACGCGCTCACCAAAAGCGACATCGAAGCCGCCGATCAGTTGTTCATGACTCTGGACCCCATCAGTCGCAGGCTGCGCTTCCCACGAGAGGGAGAGGTCATCGTGACCGACACAGTGGGCTTCATTCGTGACCTGCCTCCGGATCTGATGGCCGCCTTCCGTGCGACCCTGGAAGAGCTTGACGACGCCGATCTGCTCCTTCACATCGTGGATGCCTCAGACGAGCGACTGCAGTCGAAGATGGAGGCCGTCGATCAGATCCTGCGGGAGCTCTCGCTGGACGACATCCCGCGCCTGCTGGTTCTCAACAAAATTGACCTCCTTCCCCCGACTGAAGTCGAAGCCCTGGCCCGCCGCTACCAGGGTATCCCCGTCAGCGCCTCCGGGCGGCAGGGACTCGCCGAGTTGATCCAGGCGGCAGAAAGCGGCGGAAGGAAGAGGAGATCTGACTGAATCAATATGAGAGCTGGGCTGAGGCGCACGCGGCCGTGGACGCTTATGTGGAGTTCCTTGCCCCCTCCCTCTCCTTCCACTACTATAGGTGGCCGAAAGGAGTCCTATGCGCCTTAATAATCTTTTTACGGGTGTCCCAGTTATTTTGCTCGTTTTAGCTTTCATGGCCTGCGCTGCGGAACAGCCGATTGACTTTGTTTCAGATCAAGAAGAAGGAAAAACCGTGAAGTTGATGACTCTCGATCCCGGACATTTTCACGCCGCCCTGGTCCAGAAGAAAATGTATGAGCAGGTCTCGCCGGCTGTGCATGTTTACGCCCCCAAGGGACTCGACCTCCAGCTTCATCTGGAGCGCATCGAAGCCTTCAACAGCCGTCCGGATGATCCCACTCAGTGGGACCTGAAGATCTATGCCGCTCCCGATTACCTGGGGAAGATGCTTTCAGAAAAACCGGGCAACGTGGTCGTCCTGGCCGGCAATAATCAGAAGAAGACCGAGTATATAAAGAAAATTGTGGACGCCGGACTCAACGTGCTTTCCGACAAGCCGATGTGCATCGACAAGGAAGGATTCGGGCTTCTAACGGCCGCCTTCCAGTCGGCTGAGCAAAATGACGTGCTCTTGTACGACATCATGACCGAACGCTACGAAATCACCACCCTGCTTCAGAAGGAGTTGGTCAACAAGGCCGCGGTCTTCGGAGAGTTTCTGAAAGGAACGCCCGAGGATCCTTCCGTCACCAAGGAAAGCGTTCACCACCTGTTTAAATATGTCTCGGGCAGTCCGCTGAGGCGGCCGGGGTGGTATTTCGACGTGAGCCAGCAGGGGGAGGGGCTCGTCGATGTCACAACCCATCTGGTGGACCTCACCATGTGGGAGTGCTTTCCCGAAGAAACAATCGATTACCAGACTGACATTCAACTGCTCAGCGCCCGGCGCTGGTCAACGCCCGTCAATCGGCCACAGTACGAAAAAGTTACGGGACTTCCTGAATTCCCCGACTATCTGCGGGACGATGTCCAGGGCGACACCCTGGCCCTGTTCGCCAACGGAGACATGATCTACACGCTCAAGGGCATCCACACCAAGGTTTCCGTCATTTGGAACTTTGAGGCGCCGGAAGGGACCGGCGACACCCATTTGTCGATCATGAAGGGGACCAAATCCAATATTGTCATTCGCCAGGGAGCGGAACAAAACTACCGGCCCGAGCTTTACGTTGAGCCGGCGCAAGGCGCCGATTCTCAGGAATTGGGCGACGTGCTCACTCAGGCTGTGGCTGATCTGCAGGCAAGCTATCCCGGGATCGGACTAGAGACCCAGGGGCCAGGCTGGCACATTGTCATCCCGGATGAATACCGTGTCGGCCACGAAGCCCACTTTTCCGAGGTGACCGAAAAATACCTGAGCTTTTTGAAAGAAGGCTCAATGCCCGGCTGGGAAGTGCCCAACATGATCACCAAATATTACATCACTACCTCCGCGCTGGAGATGGCCAAAGGGCTGCCAGAGTAGGCTGATCCTGGACGAGAGCTCAAGTGGTTGGGCAAAAGAAGGATCGATCATAGAGCTTTAGTCCACCAGCATGAGACAGAAAATTGGCTTAGTCAGCGGACCTGTCGTCTTTCTTTTGGTCCTGCTCTTCACTCCCAATCTATCGTCGCCGGCAGTTATCGTCCTGGCCAGCGCTGCACTGATGGCGATCTGGTGGATCACCGAGGCGTTGCCGATCCCGGCGACCTCCCTGCTCCCGCTGGTCATCTTCCCGCTGGGAAGTGTCATACCGGCTTCCCATGTTTCTACAGCTTATATGGACCCCAATATCGTCCTGTTCATGGGCGGTTTCTTTCTGGCCATGGCTATTCAAAAATGGGGTCTGCACCGGCGCATTGCGCTTTACATCATCAGTTTCCTGGGAGGAAATCCGCGAGGGCTGGTATTGGGGTTCATGCTGGCCACGGCCTTTCTTTCCATGTGGGTCAGCAATACCGCCACCGCCGTTATGATGCTGCCCATCGGCACGGCGGTCGTACTGCACCTGCAGCGAAACGGAATGGACGCCAAATCGGCCTTCCCGCCTGTCCTGATGCTGGCTATCGCCTACTCGGCGAGTATCGGCGGCGTGGCGACTTTGATCGGCACGCCTCCCAACATTGTCTTTGCGGCGCAGTTTGGTGAATTGTTCCCCGAGAGGGGGCAAATCTCTTTTCTGCGCTGGTGTGCGGTCGGGCTGCCTTTTGTCATTATCTTTTTGCCGATTGCCTGGCTTTATCTCACCTGCATTTTTGCCAGGCTGGGAAAGGAAACTCTCGGAGAGGGGTCCGCAGTCATCGAACAGGAGCGCTCCAAGCTGGGACCAATGAGTCGCGGAGAAAGAGGGGTGGCCACCATCTTCTTTCTAACTGCACTGGCCTGGATCTTTCGGGTCGATATCGTCATAGGAGGCTTCACGATTCCGGGCTGGGCCTCCATCCTGGGGGCCAGCCAGTACGTTCACGACTCGACCGTGGCCATCATCTCGGCACTGCTGCTGTTCAGTATTCCCGTGGATTGGCGGCAGGGCATCTTTCTTCTGGACTGGGATTGGGCCAAACGCATTCCCTGGGGAATTCTCATTCTGTTCGGAGGCGGAATTGCGCTGGCGGACGGCTTTCAGTCCACCGGATTGGCACTCTGGGTCGGTCAAAGCCTGGAAGGCCTGCAGGGAGTTCCGGTCGTTCTGCTGATCCTCTCGGTGTGCCTGCTGATTACCTTCCTGACGGAAGTGACTTCCAACACCGCCACAGCCACCATTTTCATGCCCATCATGGGAGGCATGGCGGTAGCGCTGGAGATCGCTCCCGAGCTTCTCATGATCCCGGCCACCATCTCAGCCTCCTGCGCCTTCATGCTGCCTGTGGCCACCCCTCCCAACGCCATCGTCTTCGCAAGCGAGCACCTGAGCATCCCTCAAATGGCCCGCGCCGGCCTGTGGCTGAATCTGCTGGGCGTATTGATCACGACGTTGATCGTTTACCTATTTGTGGGATTATAAGATCGCGGGATCGGACCGATAGAAAAGACCCAGAGAATCCCACTGACTCCAGTCTTCAGGGTGACTGAGGATATGACCTTCGATAACTCCGGCCAGTGTTTGCATGATTTCGCCGGAATTGTGCAGAACCCCGACTTCCGCCGTGAGTTCTTGTATCTTGATCGAGTGCTTATTCGTTGCCCAACTCTGATGAATACTCCAATGAAAAAGCCGGCTACCGGTTTCCCGGAACAGGTTGGCAACGCCGTCGCCGAAGTACGCCTGGCGACCGAGAAACTGAATGGGAACAGTGCGCTTAAGAATGGTCGGGATAACATCGACCAGCATCATGACAATTTCGCCCTGGCCGAGCCGCCGGCGTATCTGGTGATAATTGCCTCGGCCAGTGAGAAGAAAGCTTCTCTCGAGGGCTGATTCAACCCAATGCACGCGCCGATGAGCGTATCGCCTGACGGCAGGATGAAGAGGATTCACCTCTGGGTCCAGGGGGCGGCCAACGATATTCAGATGGATACCGCGCAGACCCATTATGATAAAGAAAAGTCCCGTGCTTCCGAGGTGACCTGAAAAAAGGAGAACACCGTCTCCGGAGCGAACAGCCTGCTGCAGGGAATCAAGACCCTGGATCTTAACGATGCGCTCAAAAAAGGCAGGCGGCCGGGTGTACCAGAAGGTTTCCATTTCGTCGCGGGAATGGACCTGAAAGGTCCGAAGCACGAGTCTCTCTCTCTCAGGTTCGCTCAAACCCGGAAAGACTCTCTCAATGTTGCTCATTGCCGACTGTCGAGAAACCTCGTTCACCCGATAGCTGAAGCGCCCTCGCCAATCAGCCAGCCGATAGGCAATTGGAACCGGAAAGCGCGCGATCAACGGCAGCAACAGGCGATAATCGAGGTGCATCAGCACATCAGTCAAATGCATTGGGAGTAGAAGCGCTATCGTACCATGAGCAGACTGACGGGCAGATCACGGCAGGCTGACAAATTCTTTCTCGATCTGAAAGGCATCTATCACCAGAGGACTATCCAAGGGCCGGTGGGTGTCTGGCGGCGGATTGATCTTAAACATCTTCTGGGGCGAGTTGTCCTGAAGGCCGAAACGGCTGAAATATTTTTCATCGACAAAGAACAGGTTGGCCCCATTCGACTCGCAGTGGACCAGCTCATAGCCCTTTTGCTTGCCCAGTTCGTAGAGCGACTGGATGCTGGCGCCAAAGTACGTAGACCCGTCCCAATAATTCATGGGGTGGAACCTGACGACTTTCTTCTCCGGCGGAGGAAAGGCCGCATTGAACTCGATCAGCACAACCTTGGGGCGATAGGTATGGATGGCTTTCCAAACATAATAGTCGTTGCTGTCGATGTCGATCGAAAGTAGATCAAAATCTAATGGAACTTCATGTTCATTGAAGAGAATTTCAATATTTCCCGGGTAGATCCAGACATGGTCGGTCTTGACCCGGGGAAGACTCCGGTAATTCCGCTCCAGTTCGGAAGCTTTTTTCTCGTCGCCCTCCATCATCAATCCGCTCCAGCCCTGATGGAGATAGAGGTTGCGGGTATTACTCAGCCAGATACCATCGCCCGCGCCGAATTCCACCGCGAAGCAGTGGGTGGGCTCGATGACTTGAAAAATCTTTTCAATGACCCCATCTTCGCCGAACTGGGAGAAGATTCTCCGCTCCGCCGCCCTTAAATCGAGGAAACGATCTTCCTGTGAGCAGGCTCCCTGCCAGCAGGCATTGATAAGCAGAGGTATTAAAATCAAGAAGGCTCTGAAAGAGCGGCCTCTGAACGAGATCATTTTCATCTGGCCTCCCAAAGTTGCGGAGTCGCCAGCTCGAGGCTGTTGCCGGACGGGTCACGAAGGTAAATGGAATACCCGCCGCCGGGCCACTCGACTTCTTTTTCGATGAGGACTTTCTGGTCTTTCAGGTGCTCGCGCCAGCGGGGAATATCCGCCTCAGCAACGGCAAAAGCCAGATGTCCCGCGCCCCGGCTGCCATGAGCAGGGGCCATGGCGCCACTTGGCTTGTTGGTCTGATCCGGATTAAACAACAGCACGACTGCACTTCCACAGCGGAAGAAGACATGGCGTCCCTGCTCCCGGGAGAAGGCCTGCAAGCCAAACACGCGCGAGTAAAAATCCTCCGCCTGAACCAGATCATCGACGTACAAGGCGCTCTCGAGGACCCTGTCAACCTGCATGGCCGCTTCGACTATTCCTGTTTAGCGGGGGTTTCACGAAATTCGAACTCCTGCTGGCAACACCAGCAGGGACCTGGCGTATGGGTGGTAATATTGCAAACTTCACAGCGATAATAGAGGTCGAAAACAGCGTCCTCATGGACTGATTGAATCTTGATGATTTCCAACTCACGGCTGCCGTCCATCCAGGCAGTGATCTGAAGCGTACGACGGCGCACGCGCGGGTCAGTGAACATGACCGTCCGTGTGTCAGCGGACTTGAAGAGGTAAAAATCGCCTTGTAAGGTTCTGAGGCCATAGCGGGCCGGGTGCTCAGGACAAGAGGCATGATGTTTGCCGGCCGCGTCCATGCACAATACCTGTCCCTGCAGGATAATTTCCCGGGTCTCGTTGCTTTGAGCGGGGGCGGCCCGTACTGCCCCCATCAGGAGGGAAACGGCGACGGCCAGCAGTGAAAGAACTTTCATTTCGTGTAGTTTAACATTCCCTGGGTCAAGGAATTTTTCCCCAAACGGACCCGTTAACGGAGAGAAAACGCCATGACTTGCACACAGGGACCACGCCTTGCCGACTGGCACGTCTCTTGCGTCGGTTAACCTCCATATAGGGTCAGCCAGAAATTGTAAGGGAATTTTTCGAATTCCACGATAACGATGTCGGTCATCTCCTTCTGCTAGAATGACCGACTGCTTGGCTCCCCGGGGATGGCAAAGATTCCAGGGGATTTACAATAGATCTCCCCGGGCTCCTCTCAGGGCCCGGGCCCTCTTTTACTTTCCATACAGCAGATAACACGTCTTGCAGGCATCCGGGTAATCCCGACTGATGAATCCCTGGCGGAAGCTGGAATAGGCGGGGTGCTCCCAGACCTGCACGAAATCGTGCTTGCGGATATCCCCGAAAAAAAGAGCTGAGGGAGCGTAGAGCTGGCCCTCGAAATAGCGGCTCACATGATGGCCGAAGTGGCAGCAGGGCGCCATACGTCCCTCGTAAGAGAAGTAGACCGACTCCAGGGGAGTGGCCAGGCAATGCCTTGGATTCTTTTCCGAGGTCAGGGGAAACTCCGAGTGTTCGAGGAGCCGAACCCCGGCCGACCGGGCCTGTTCGCGTAGCCGGGCGGTTCCGCCTTCGAGTGCCTGCAGCGTATGGCCGTTTTTTCTAACCGGAGACAGCCGGTATTTCAGAAAGCTCCTGTCCCAATCGTCGGCATTAGAGATCACGTTCAGATGCTTCAAATGGAGTACCCGCACGCCCACCCGCTGCATCCAGGGGAGAATTTCTCCAAGCTGATGCGCGTTCGACTCCTGGACAGTGAAAGCGATCCCCAATTCCAGCCCGCTGCCGGATCGGTCGATCAGGTGCGACAGATCTTCCAAATTCCGGCTGACTTTCTCGAAGCTGGCGCCGGTGCGAATCCGGTCGTAGGTATCCGCACTCGTCCCGTCCACGGAAACGGTCAGCCGATCAAGTCCGGCCTCGATCAGAGAAAGGCCATTCTTTTCAGTCAAGGCGGTCCCGTTCGAGGTCATGGTAGTGACACAACCTCTATCACGAGCCCTCCCGATCATCTCGAAAATTCGCTTGTGCAGCAGCGGTTCGCCCCACCCGGTAAAATCGACGGTGTGGGCATAAACCATGGCCTCATGTATCCGGCTGTAGGTTTCCATGGACATGTCCAGGTGCGGGTCTTCGCTGGAAAAGCGCGGACACATGTCGCACTGGAGATTGCAACGGAAGGTAGGCTCCAGATTAAATGAGAGCGACTTTTCGAGCATCCATTTAGAACCAGACGGAAACGATGTTTGAATCCTGGCTCTTTCCGGCCACATTAAAGGCCCGAACCTTGTAGGTGAAAGCGCCCGTGATGTACTTGCCCACTTTGTCCTGATAAGCCGCCACATTTGCGCCCACCATCCCGACAACTCGGTAGTCCCCTCCATTGTCGGAGCGGAGAATCTCGAATCCCAGCTCGTTGTTCGACTGGTCCTTCCAGTTGAGAGCGGCAATGGCTGAGCCACCCTCGAATTGGCTCGCCGCCCGAAGATCAATAGGCGCCTGGGGCACTCCGTTCTGCTGTCCCTGAATGGGCATCATGACCAAGAGCAGACCCAAAAAAATCGTCTCAATCAGCATAAATACTTTCATAAGTCCTCTTTGCTCCCCTTATCTAAAGATTCCTCTGGGAGGCTGGGGTTGCAAGAGACTGACCCCTGACCGCTGACCCCGGCTCGCCGCGCTCGCCTGCTGACCGCTGGCCGGTTCGATGATGGTCAGCGGTCAGCGACTCTAAAGTTTGGCCCAATCGAGATCCACGTCCCAATTCTGATCCGACTTCAAGAGCCCGTCCCAGGTCATTTCCTTTTCTTCATAGGCGGCCTGGCGGCCCAAAATTGCGCTTAGAGAGCTTTCGGCGCCCAATTTTAGCTGGTTGTGGAACTTCCCACTCTCAATGCCGGCCACAAATGCTTTCGCCTTCTCAGGAGTGGCGGGCCCCAGCGGATCAATCTCGGGCCTGGTTCCGACGGGAGCGTCTTCAGCGCCTGCTTCCCAGGGATTCTCTCCGATAATGCGCAGACCGCCGCTGTAAAACGCCTCCGAAAAGCCTTTGGCTCCAAAGAATCTTTCGCATACCGGTCCCCAGGCAGGCAGGAACTGAGTAGACGTGAAGCTGGCGCGCACGTCATTTGGATAGTAGTAAGTCACAGCGAAATGGTCCCAGACATCGCCGATATCGGTGCGGACCTTCCGTCCGCCCGTGGCTTGCGCTTTCTCGGGATGAACCTGGAGAACCCAGTTAAACACGTCAATGATATGAACGTTCTGCTCCACCAGCACATCGCCGCTGAGATCGCGGTAAAAGAACCAGTTGCGAATCCTGTGCTCAAGTTCAGACATTCCGGGCCGGCTGCGCCGCGGAAGATCTCCGGCGTAGTAGAACCCTGTTGCGAAAGCGATGTCCCCGATGGCGCCCTCGTGCAACCTGCGAGTCAGCTCGGCAAAGTGCGGTGCGCTGCGGATTTGAAACCCCACATCCACACTCAATTTGCCCTCAGCTTTGGAGGCCAGTTCCATTACCCTCTTGCAGCCCCGGACGTCTGTGGCCACGGGCTTTTCAAGATAGACGTGCTTTCCAGCGTCCAGAGCGGCTTCCAGGTGCTCCGGGTGAAAATAGGGAGGAGTAGAGACGAGCACGATATCGACATCGCTGTTGGCCAAGTCCTGATAAGCACGTTCGCCCTTAAAGTTCTTGGAAACTCCAGGCTTGCCGGCCGCCTGCTGAAGCTTGTTGAAGTGCGCCTGAGTCTCCTCCAGACGGTAATCGAAAAGGTCCGCCAAAGCGGCTACATGCGTATTGGTGTTCTCCACAAAGGCATCAGCAACCGCAGTGCCACGGCCTCCGCAGCCCACCATTCCCAGGCGTAGAGCGGAATTGGCGGAGCTGCCGAAGGCAGTCTGCGGTTTCACCACCAGAAGGCCGGCTGTTGCCGCCGCAGTGGCCGTTTTAAAGAAATCCCTTCGAGCAATGGGCTGCGATTTTTTACTCATGGTTACCTCCGGTTTTGGTTAAGAAACTAAATCATATCAACGCGGCACCTTGAATTCCAAACATTTCCCCGACTTGCCGCCTGCCGGAACTATTTTCCGGGCCGGCGACCACCTGCGCAAACCAAGAACCCCACCCAGCGCGATCATTGCGGATGGCACGATAATTGCTTCCTATCAATTCAAACGTTAATAAATCAGGAAAAGGAGATTAACTGATGAAATTAAACAGCTTATATGACTTATACGTTGACCAGCTAAGGGACCTCTATGACGCTGAGAACCGCATCATCCAAGCCCTCCCCAAGATGGCTAAGAAAGCCTCATCTACTGACCTGAGGGATGCTCTCAACGAACATCTTGACGTGACCAGGACGCAAAAGGAACGCCTGGAGCAGATCTTCAAAGATCTTGATACCAAACGCAGCGGAGAAGAGTGCCTGGGCATGCGCGGTATTATTGAGGAAGGCGAAAAACTGATGCAGCAAGAGGGTGAGCCGCCTGTGAAAGATGCAGGCATTATCGCCTGTGCACAGAAAGTGGAACACTACGAAATTGCTGGCTATGGCTGCGCTCGCACCTACGCGGAGCGGCTCGGAAGGGAAGAAGACGCCCGCAAGCTGCAGCAGACGCTGGAAGAGGAATCGACCACGGATGAGAAGCTCACACAGCTTGCCGAAAGCCACATCAATGAAGAGGCCGTGCTAGAGGCGTAGAACACCCCGCGAAAACACGCGAAAACAGAGGGACGCTCTACTCGTTTCCCTAGTTATTTCCGGGGAGAAATTGGGTAAACGACTAGTGCTTAGTAACATAAATAAGTGCGCTATCGCTGGAGGCGATTTGACCCGTATTCAAGGCGCGAGGAAGGCGCCTATCGGGAATAGGCAACTGACGAGCAACGCTGAAGACCCCATATTCCCGA
>JBOGJG010000437.1:0-1315 GCA_050747825.1 Acidobacteriota bacterium
GTTTTCCTCAAGATCCCCTACCTGCCCGACCCGCAGGGCCGGCTGAAAGCGGCCGGTCAAAAGGATTTCGACCGGGCTTATTCCCGCGTTCGCCGATTCTGGCTCGACCTGCTGGAGTCCGGAACAGAAGTCTACGTCCCCGATGAAAGGGTGAACAGGATCTGGCGGGCGCTCCTGCTTCAGAACTTTATTCTGGCTGACGGCGAAAGATTCACCTACGGCTCGGGCCTTCGTTACAACGATTCCTACTACCCGCAGGAGAACGGCTTTGGGGCCCACATTTTCGCCATGTTCGGGTTCAAAGAATATGCGACGGCCCTGCTCCCCTATTCCATGCGGGTATCCGTGAGGCCGGAGTGGGCCGGGAGGAAATATCAAAACCGGCGGGCCATGCCCCTCCACCACCTCCTGGAAAACTACCGTTTGACGGGCAGCGTCGAAGGATTTCAGCAATACCGGGAGGATCTCTACCGCATTGCCGGGGAAATCACCACGGAGCGCCGCCGGACCATGGTGAAGGAAAACGGAGAAAAACCCCTGCACTGGGGCCTGCTTCCCTCCGATAAACCGGGTGTGGATCTTCGCGCCAGCACCCGGCAGGTCTATGTTGTGGCCCACAATATTACGAATGCTCAGGGCCTGCACGATTTCGGCCGGTTCCTGGTACGAAGCGGCCTGGACCCGGAAAAAGGGAAGGAATACCTGAAAGAAGCACAGGACTTTCGAAATGACCTTCTGAAGGCCATGGAGAGGAGCGCCATTCGCCTGCCCGATCGGCCTCCCTTTGTCCCTTTGCAGACCCTCTATTTCAAAGAGACTCCCGACTACGGCCCCCAACCCTACGATGATCTTTCACTGGGACGCCTGCAGGGCTCCTATTATCATTACTGGGCGGACATGCAGTTCCAGTACAACTTCTTTAATCCGGCTGATCAGGTCGGCCGGTGGATTGCCGATTACCTGAAGCAGCGCGGCGGGTTCGTCCTGGGCCGGACCCGGGCCCGCTTCAGGATCGGCAGTCCCTACGGCTGGGTCAACAACAACTACAATGCCGGCTACTACAACTACCGGCTCAGAAGCGGCGACGTTCAGGAATTTCTGCTCGGTTTCTATTCCCGCCTGGTCTTCGGGATGTCGCGCTACCTCCATGTGGGTTCGGAAGGGACGCCTTTTATCGGATACAACACCCGGAACGGAGGTCTCGTCCAGGCCTGGCTGCCCTACCCCAACTCAGCCACCAATGCGGAAACCTTGAGCATGCTGCGCTGCATGTGGATCCTGGAGGAGCTGCAGAACAATGTCGAAACGGGTACGA